>NZ_JBIAQI010000017.1:240932-252162 GCF_042888905.1 Streptosporangium sp. NPDC002721 | reverse complement strand
GACCCCGAGGTCGCCGACGCGGCCGCCGACGTGCTGTCGGGGGTGTTCACCAAGGGCACGATGCGATCCGTCGGCGGCATCGGCCGCGACGCGGCGGGCAAGACCGGCACCACCGACAGCTCCGCCACCGCCTGGTTCGCCGGGTTCACCCCCGACCTGGCCGGCGCGGTCAGCATCGGCGACCCCCGCGGCGCGCAGGATTACAAGCTGAACGGCGTCACGATCGGCGGCCGCTACTACGGCTCGGTCTTCGGCGCCAGCATTCCGGGTCCGATCTGGAAGGACACGATGCTGGGGGCGCTGAAGAACGTCGAGCCGTCGTCGTTCACCCCGATCAACACGGAACGGTTCGGCGGCTGCGGCCAGAGCTGCCAGCCCGCGCCGCCCCCGTCGGAGGACGACGAGGAGGACGGGGACACCATCGAGCTCAACGACCCCGACGACGGCGGTTTCGACAGGCCCGGCTGGGACAACGGCCCCGGCGGTCGCGGCGGCAACGGCGACGGCCGTGGCGGCCGGAACCAGTTCGGCGAGGGCGACGGCTGACGGGAGCCGGGGGCGTCAGCAGGTGCCGGCGCGATGAGTCGCCGCACGGCCGGGGTGGTTCTCACCCGTTTCGGCCGTGCGGCACCCATGGTGAAGTGTGCTGTCCGAACGACGCCCCCGGTGGAGGGCCATGGGCATGAGTGTCGTCCTGTCAGCGAGGGCCACCCGGATTCCGCGTGGTCCTTCCGGCCGCCATCCGGGAGACCTCGGTGAGGGCACCGGGCCAAGGCCGGAGGGCTCACGCCGCTCCGCGGGACTTCCGGGCCTGCCGGAACCTCAGCTCACGGCCTTCTCGACAAGCTTCCTGAGCGCGGCCTCACCGGCCTCGCTCAACGTCGTCAGGGCGTAGGCCGTCGGCCACATGCCGTCGTCGTCGAGATTCGCCTCCACGGTGAACCCCAGCGAGGAGTAGCGCTCCTTGTCCACCTGCCCGCTGCGGAAGAAGCACACCACCTTCCCGGCCCTGGCATAGGCGGGCTGGCCGTACCACAGCTTCGGCGCCAGCTCCGGAGCGGTGGCCGTGACGATGGCGTGCACGCGCTCGGCCAGCGCACGGTCCGGCGGCGCCATCTCGGCGATCTTCGCGAGCACGTCCCGCTCGTCGGCCGCGGCCTTGCCCGCGCCCCGGCCGCGGCGAGCACCGCCCCTCAGCTCCGCCGCGCGCTCCTTGATCGCGGCACGCTCCAGATCGGAGAATCCCTCCTCGGAGGACGTGCTCCGCTTGTCGCCGTCACCGGCTTTCGATGTGGCGCTCATTGATATGACGCTCCTTCTACTGGTTGCCATGGTGATCGTGCTGATTACAGGCTGGGGGACGGCCCTCGGTGCGCCACCCTCCACCGGAAGCCGTCGGGGTCGGTGAAGTGGCCGGAGTACCCGCCCCCGGGTGCCTCGGCCGTGGTGACGGTGATCCGGCCGCCGGCGGTGACGGCGGCCGCCAGGAGAGCGTCGACCTCCTCGCGGGACTCGGCTCTGTACGTGAGGACCATCGACGGGAAGCCGTCGCCCTCCCCGGTGGTGCCCGCGTCCCTCGCCAGGACCCCGCGTTCCATCAGGCAGAGCCTGGCCGCCGCCTTGGCGGGGTGGAAGTCGATGTACTTGCTGCCGTAGTCGCGATCGGCCGTCATGCCCAGGGCCCCGTAGAAGGCCTTGGACGCCTTCGGCGCGGCGACGCCCAGAATGACCATGGTCTCGGTCGGCAACGGGGTCTCCGCCGCGGGGCCGGTGTCCTTGTGGGGGGCGGCCGCCAGCTTCCAGACGGCGCCGTCCGGCGCCCGGAACACCCCGGAGAACGAGCCGAACAGGGCCTTCCTCGCGGGCTTGAGGACCTCGGCTCCCCCGCGGACGGCGGCGTCCATCAGAGCCCTGACCTCGGCGGGCCGGCTGACGGCGCAGGTCAGCACGTAACCGCGGAATCCCGACGTCGCCGGTTCGGCGCCGGCGTCGGCGGCGAGCCTCTCGGTCGCGGACAGTTCGAGGTGCCCGGTCCCGTGCATGTCGAGGTCCGCCGAGTCACCCTCGTCGGTGATGACGGGAGAGAACGCGGCGGCGTAGAACCCGCGCGCGGCGTGCACCTCGGGTGCCCCGAGGGCGATGACGTCGAGTTTGAGGGCCATGTGTGACTCCTTGGACCTGGCGCATCCGGTGATGTCGCGCGTGCGGATCTCGTTCAGGGGACGGCTCAGCGTGGTTCTGGGCGCGCTGGAAGGTCAGGGAGCCTCTGGGGCGTCGTACGGCGGGAAACTCAAGTGAACAGTGACATTCATGCAGGTAACGCTAGGTGCGGTGCGGGGGTGCGCGCTTCTCGATTCCTGATCGGTTCGCCGCCTGCCTCGCCGCGCACCGGTTCGCTCAGGGTGTCCCCGGGTGCCGGACAGGGCGGCCAGGAACCAGGTGGGCGCGGAAGAGGGGGATCACGTCCTGCCGGGGGTGATCCCGTACCGCCGGAGCCGGTCGGCCTCGCCGGTGCGGCCCAGCTGCCCCAGCAGGCCGATCGCCCGCCACAGGGTGCCGGGGACGCCCAGCTCGGCGGCGCGGAGGTAGGCGAGGACGGCCCTGTCCGGGTGGCCGGTCTCGCACAGCAGGACGGCGGTCCAGATCAGGGCATCGATGTCGCCCGCCTCGGTACGGGTGTCAAGCCAGGTGACGGCCTCCTCCGCCCGGCCCGTCTCGTACATCAGGTCGACCGCGTGGCCCAGGGCGACGGTGTCTCCACTCTCGGCGCGGGCCCGGAGCCAGGTGACTGCCTCGTCGGAACGGTCCAGCTGGTAGAGCAGCGTGGTGAACCGCCTGAGGGCGCCGGTGTCGCCGGCCCCGGCGCGGGCTCGCAGCCAGCTGATCGCCTCCTCGGCCCGCCCCGACTCCTGGAGCAGCTCGACCGCCTTCCACAGGAAGTCGGTGTCGCCGTTCTCGGCGCGGGCCCGGAGCCAGGTGATCGCCTCCTCGGCCCGGCCCGCCCGTTGGAGCAGTTCGACCATCCGCCATCCGGCGTCGGTGTCCCCGGCGTCGGCGGCGTGCCGGTAGGCGGCGAGGGCCTCCTCGGTCCGGCCCGTCTCCTGGAGCAGCTCGACCATCCGCCAGCCGCCACCGGTGTGCCCGGCCTCGACGGCGCGCCGGTACGCGGCCATGGCCTCCTCCCGGCGGCCCTCCCGGTGCAGCAGGACGGCCATCGACCAGAGCGAACCGGCGTTTCCCGCCTCGGCGACGCGCCGGTGGGCGGCGATCGCCTCCGTGGTCCGGCCCGCCCCCTCCAGGAGCCGGGGCAGCAGGGCGAGGGCGGGGCGGTCGCCGCTTTCCGCGCGGGAGTACAGCCAGGTGATCGCCTTCCCGGTCCGGTCCGTCTCCCGCAGCAGCTCGACCGCCTCCTCGAGCGCGCGGTGGTCGCCGTTCTCGGCGCGGGCCCGGAGCAGGGTGATCGCCTTCTCGATCTGTCCCGTCCGCCGCAGGAGGCCGATCGACCGCCAGTAGGCGTAGGCGTCACCGGTCTCGGCACGAGTGGTCAGCCAGGTGATCGCTTCCTCGGTCCGTCCCGCGTACTGGAGCAGCTCGGCGGTCTTCGAGATCGCGCGGTGGTCACCCTTCTCCACGCGGGGTTCCAGCCAGGTGATCGCCTCCTCGATCCGCCCCGACTCCCGCAGCACCTCGACCGCCTCCCACAGGGCGGCGGTGTCGCCTCTCCCGGAACGGATCCGCAGCCAGGTGATCGCCTCCTCCGTCCGTCCCATCTCCCGCAGCAGGGCGACGGCCTGCTTGAGGACGTGGTCGTCGCCGGTTCTCGCGGCGCGGCGGCAGGCGGCGACCGCCTCCTGCCCGTGGCCGGTCCTGTACAGCAGGGACGCGAGCCACTCCGGGGCGTCGATGTTCCCGGCCCGCGCGGCGTGCCGGTAGGCGGCGAGGGCCTCCCCGTGGTGTCCCGCCCTGTCGAGGAGGGCCGCGGTCCAGACGGGAAGGCCGGTGTCGCCGAACCAGTCGTGGGCCCGGAGCCAGCTGAGCGCCTCCTCCGCTCTTCCATCGCCCACGAGCAGGGCGACCGTCTCTCTCGGGGCGTCGGCGTTTCCCGCCTCCGCGGCGCGCCGGTAGGCGCCGATCGCCCTCTCGCGGTGTCCGGCCGCGTTGAGGACGGCGCCGCTCCAGGCGAGGACCTGGGCGTCGTCCTGCCCGCCGTGGATCCGCAGCCAGGTGAGCGCCTCCTCGGTACGTCCCGTCTCCCCGAGCAGGGCGATCGCCTGCCGCGCGGCATCGGCGTCACCGGCGGTGGCGGCGGCCCCGTACAGCAGGAGGGCGTGATGGTAGAGACCGCGGGTCCGAGCCTGGGCGGCGAGGCGCGGCCGGTCCTCGGGGTCGGCGTGGGAGACCAGCGCGTCCCACAGGGCCGCGGGAGCGGGACGTGTACGGCGCTCGGCGTGACCGAGCTGTTCCAGGCAGCCCGCCAGCCGGTAGCGGGGGTACGCGGACGGCTCGTCACGGCGGGGACGGACGCGCGAGAGGAGTCCGGGGGCGCCGCAGGCGTAGGCCAGGGCCTGTTCGAACCAGCCCGGGGGCAGGGAGCCGTACTCGTAGTCGGTCAGGCAGTCGAACGCGGCGGTCTTCAGGAGGGCGCGGGGAAGGGCGGGGCCGTGTCCCGCGCGCCTGGCGTCCATCGCGGCCTCGACCACGGCCCTGGCCGGGGCGGGCGCGTCGCGGTAGCGCTCCACCATGCCGGGCACGCCGGTCAGGTACTGGGCGATCCGGCCGTCGCGGGCCCCGGCGTACGCGCGTTCCAGGCGAGGATCGCCGCTCGCCGCGCCGTGTACCGCCTCCAGGGAGGGGCCGGTGAAACGGTCGGGGACGTGGATGGCCGCGCCGGTCACCAGCGCCCGCGCCTGGGTGCGGGCGGCGGCGCTCGCGGCGGGCGGCGAGGTGAGGGCGGCCCAGTGTTCGGGCCAGAGGGTGCCCAGGACCAGCACCGGGCCGCGCTCCGGGTCGCTCACCAGGGCCCGCAACCCGGCGGCGACGCGCTCGCCCGTGCCGTCGGCCGGGGTGAGCAGGTAGGACTGCGCCCCGTCGAGCCACACGACGGTCCGTGGCGCGAGGGAGTCGAGGGCCGGGAGGATCGTCTCGGGACGACCGGAATCGGCAGGATGCCACAGCCGCCACCCGCCGGGCAGGAGCCGTACGGCCTCCCAGCAGGCCCGGGTCTTGCCTGTCGAGGAGTCGCCGACCAGCATCGCGACCGCGCTGTGCCCGGCCACCGCCCGCCGTACGACGGAGGCCAGGCGGTCGTCGTGGCGGCGCGGCACGTAGGCGGGCAGGTCGCCCGCCCTGGCCTTCCCTCCCGCGTCGCCCGCCCTGGTCTTCCCTTGCGCGTCCCCTTCCGCGTCGCTCACCTCGGGGCCCGTCCCCGCGTCGATCGCCCGGTGCACCCCCAGGGAGAAGGGGTCGGCCAGCGGGGAGAACGGGTCGGCCGGCGAGCGGATCGGCAGCCCGGCCGGTGAGGCCAGGCGGGCCCGCCTCCACAGCTCGCGACCCCGGACGGCGACGCCCAGGGGGTCCCGGCGGGCCAGCCGGGCCAGCACGGTGACGACGGCCATCAGGTCGGCCTGGTCGGCGGGCATCTCCGCCAGGGCCAGTATCCGGCGGACGGTGTCGCGTCCGGGGGCGCCGGGGCCGGGCAGGTCGACGGCGATTCTCTCGGCGATGTCGTCGAGAGTGGGGGCCCCGGCCTCCAGGTACAGCTCTTGCAGCAGGTCCTTGAGGTCACGTAGCGGTCCGGGAGGAGGCTGCGAGCGGATGAACAGGAGCGGTCGCCGCCGTGAGCCGCCGCTGTTCTCATCTCCGTTGTTCATTTCTTGTCGCCACTCATCGCAACACCATCGCTCTCTATGGAGCCTACGAAAGGTGGAAATCAACAATAATAAGGTGACAAAGATGCTTCTGTCGTAAGGGTAACTCGATTTCCCGATGGTGGGATGCTCGCGGGAGGACGTGCTCTGATCGTAACTATGGATGCGGAAAGTGTGCTTTCCGCTGCGTGAACCGTTAATAGGTATTTAGGCGTTTTCAGCGTATATGCAGGGGATATTTCCGGGCTTGGCGAGTGATTCCGGAGGTTCCGCCGCGCGAGCCGAACCAGCCGGGTGGGCAGGGTGGGCGGGCCAGATGGGGCAGGTGGGCAGGTGGGCAGGGTGGCCGGGCGGCCGGGTGGCTGGGCGGGCCAGGTGGGTCAGATGGGCCGGCCCGTCCACATCCCTGTCCCTCTTCCCCGTCTCACGCCGCGCCGTCCTGTCCCGCGTCGCGAAGCGTCGCCGCGCTCGGCGGGTAATGAAGTGGCGTCGGCCCACGAGCCGCTGTTTGGATGCGGGTCATGACTGTTATCGAAGGTTCCGGGGCCCCGCCGGACATGCTGGACCTGATCGAGCGCTACTACGACGCGGTTCCGCGACGCGAGGCCAGGGCTGAGGACCATGGGCCGCTCACCCTGTTCGTACGGGAAGGCGTGGGGTGGCCCTTCTACGCGCGCCCGACTCACGGGTGGTCCGGCCCGGTGCGGGCCGAGGACGTGGTCCGGGTCCGCGAGCGGCAGCGCGAACTAGGGATCCCGGAGAGTTTCGAGTGGGTGGCCGAGACCACGCCCGTCCTCCGCGCCGCGGTCGAGGAAGCGGGGCTCGCGGTCCACGAGCACCCGCTGATGGTGCTCGGAACGGACATCGCGCCGGTCGCGCCCGAGGAGGCGCCCACCTACCCGGCGGTGCGGGTCCTGGAGGCGGACGACCCGGTGCTGCCCTCCGCGCTGGTGGTTCCCCACCTCGCCTTCGCCGAGCCCGGCACCCGCGTCGGCGCGGCGGACACGGCGGATCTGGCGGAGGCGGTCCTGGCCCGTGCCGGTGACGGCTCCCTGGAGAGCGGCACCGCACGCGTCCGGGCGGGGCTGACGGTGATCGCCGCGGCCGTCGAGGGTGGTACGGCGCTGTGCGCGGGCCAGCACAACCAGGTCGGGGAGGTGAGCGAGATCGTCGGGGTCGGCACGCTGCCCGCCGCCCGCCGGCGCGGCCTCGCTCTCGCGGTCACCGCGGCGCTGATCGCCGACGCCCGCTCCCGGGGGGTGAAGACCGTCTTCCTGTCGGCGGGGGACGAGGACGTCGCCCGGATCTACGCCCGGCTCGGCTTCCGTCACGCGGGCACGGCACTGATCGCCGAGCCCGCCGGTTAGCGCCCCCGCCCGGGGGCCCCGGGCTCGGGCGGCCTCGATCATGCGAAGCCGACGACGTCGCGCGACGCCGGCGGCATCACAGGGAGCCGACGGGGGTCATGCGACGCCGGCGGCACCGCGCGGAACCGTCGGCATCACGCGGAGCCGACGACGGAGACGAACCCGGAACCGGGCCGGTAGTCGGGCGACTGGTGCCGGAAGTAGGTGTTGTAGACCTGGCAGTAGTGGCCGCCGCGAGCCAGCAGCGTGGTGTGGTCACCCTCCTCGACGATCCGGCCGTGATCCAGCACGATGATGCGGTCGACGTGCTCGATCGTGGACAGCCGGTGCGCGATGACGATGGAGGTGCGGTCGGCCAGCACCCGGTCGAGGCCCTCCTGGATCTGGGCCTCGGTCAGCGGGTCGACGCTGGCGGTGGCCTCGTCCAGCACCACGATCGCCGGATCCTGGATGAGCAGGCGGGCCAGCGCGACGAGCTGGCGCTGGCCCATGGACAGGGCGCGCCCGTGCTCGCCGACGTCGGTCCGCAGGCCGTCGGGCAGGGCGTCGATCCAGTCGCCCCCGCCGACAGCCGCGGCGGCGGCGAGCACCTCATCGTCGCTCGCCTCGGGCCTCGGGTAGCGGATGTTGTCGGAGACCGTGCCGCTGAACAGGAACGGGACCTGCGGCACCGCGCCGATCTGCCGCCGGTACCCGGCCAGGTCCAGCGTGCGGACGTCGCGATCGTCGATCAGCAACCGGCCGTCCTGGAACTCGTAGAACCGGGTGATCAGCTTGCTGAGCGTCGACTTGCCCGCACCGGTGTGGCCGACCAGCGCGACGCTCTCGCCCGCCTCGACGGTGAGGTCGAAGTCACGCAGCACGGGGCTTGCGGCCTCGTAGCCGAACGTGAGGTCGCGGAACTCGATGCGGCCCGCCAGCCTGCCGACCGGCTGGGGGTCGGTCTGCACGACCCGGGGCGGCGCGTCGATCAGGGCGAAGACCCGCTCCGACGCGGACAGGCCCTGCTGGAACTGGGACCAGAACGCGGCGATGGAGGTGAGCGGGAACCAGAAGAGCGAGACGCCCTGGAGGAAGAGGAACCAGTCGCCGCTGGACAGGCCGCCGCCGAGCACGGTGGTGCCGCCCAGCTGGACGAGCACCACCGTGGCCAGTCCGGCGACGAGGAAGAGCACGGGGAAGATGCCGGAGAAGACGAACCCCTGCCTGAGCGTCACCTGGTAGCTCTGCTGGTTGATGGGACGGAACTCGTCGTAGACCCGCTGCTCCTGGCGGAAGTTCTTGGCGACGGTGATCCCGCCCATGGTCTCCTGCAGGGTGGCGTTCACCCGGCTCAGCGAGCGTTGCGCCCTGCGGGTGCTGGTGCGGGCGACCCGCCGGAACAGCAGGGCGATTCCCATCACGACCGGCACCACGAGAAGGGTGAGCAGGGCGAGCTCGACGCTGCGCAGGAAGAGCAGGACCGTGACGAAGCCGACCATCAGCACCTGGCTGATCAGGTCCATCGTCAGGGTGGAGACGGTGGCGAAGTCGTCGGTGTCGGAGGTGACCCGGCTGACGATCTTGCCTGACGGGTTCTCGTCGTAGAACGACAGGTCACGCTCCAGCACGGCGTCGAACGCGTCCTGGCGGAGATGCAGGACGACGTCGCCGGTGACCTTCGCGCTGTACCACTGGCGGACGAAGTTGAACGCCCAGCCGAGCACCCCGGCGACCAGCAGGCCGGCGGTGAGCTGCCAGCCCACGTCGCCGATCGTGCCGTCCTCGACCCCGTCCACGCCCCAGCTGACCAGCAACGGCATGGCCGCCTGGCTCAGCGAGAACAGCACGATCATGACCGCCACCAGGATCATCGAGCCCAGCTTCGGCCGGAAGTAGGACAGGATCCGGCGAAGGAGGTCACGGTCGCTGTAGGTGCGGTCGTAGTCCTCGGCGTCGAGGCCGTCCATGATGAAGCCCATCAGCCCTGCGCTCCCTGCTCGCCCGCGAGGACCACGGCCGGGTCGGTGGTGTCGCCGGACACGGCGCCGTCGGTCACGTCGACCTCACCGGTCGCGTCGGCCACGTCGTAATGAGCGAAGATCCGCCGGTAGAGGCGGCTTCGGGTGAGCAACTCGTCGTGCGTGCCGTAGTCGACCAGCTCGCCCCGCCGCAGGAGCAGCACCTTGTCGGCCCAGCGGATCTGGGAGAGCCGGTGGGTGATCAGGAAGGTGGTGCGCCCGTCGAGGACGCGGCCGATGGCCTGCTGGATCCGGTCCTCCGTCGCGGAGTCGATCGCGCTCGTCGAGTCGTCGAGCACGAGGATCGCCGGATCCGTCAGCAGCGCCCGCGCGATGGCCAGACGCTGGCGCTGGCCACCGGAGAGGGTGATGCCGCGCTCACCGATGACCGTGTCGTAGCCCTCGTCGAGCTCGCCGATGAAGTCGGCGGCCTGGGCCTCCTCGGCCGCCCGGACGACGGCCTCCCGCTCCACCCGCTGGCCCAGCCCGAAGGCGATGTTCTCGGCCACCGACCGGGAGAACAGCACGATGTCCTGCTCGATGGTGGAGATCTGGGAGCGCAGCGAGTCGAGGTCCCACTCGCGGACGTCCACGCCGTCGACCAGGATCCGGCCCGCGGTGACGTCGTAGATCCGGGGGACCAGCTTCGCCAGGGTGCTCTTGCCCGAACCGGTCTCGCCGACGATCGCCACGGTCTCGCCCGGTCGTACGGTGAACGTCACCCCGCGCAGCACCGGATCGTCCTCCCCGTAGCCGAACGTCACGTTCTCGAAGACGATCTCCCCGCTGATCGGCGCGGCGTGGCCGTCGGCGCGCTGCCCGAGCTCGGTCTCGGTGTTCATGATGCTCAGGATCCGGCGGGAGGACACGATGCCGATCTGGACCAGCGAGAAGGTGAAGATCGAGATGCTGGTCGGGAAGCCCAGCATGGCCACCAGGCCCATGAAGGCGACCAGGTCGCCGATCGTGATGGCGCCCGTGGCGTGCATGTGGAGGCCGTGCCAGAGCGAGCCGGCCATCGCGAAGGCGAAGAGCAGGGTCGGCAGGTAACGGGCCTGGACCAGGCCGTTGTGGGCGAAGGAGTCGCGGTAGCGGCGCGCCAGGATCCTGAACCGTCGTCGCTCCTGGGCCTCCTGCGCGGTCACCTTGATGACCTCGATGCCGCGGACGGCCTCGTTCAGCCCGGCGTTGAGATCGCCGAACTGCTCCCGCATGCGGGTCGCCACGGGGTTGAGCCGCCCCATGTAGTGCCGGAGCGCGACGACGAAGGCGATCGCGAAGACGCCGGGCACCAGCAGCAGCCGCGGATCGATCATGACGATGAAGACCAGGGGCACGAGGCCGGTCAGGCTGGAGTCGACGATCAGGTCGATGCCCGGACTGATCATGGTGGAGAGCTGCCGGATGTCGTTGGCCGCCCGCGCCATCAGGTCGCCGACCCGCTGCCGGTTGTGGAAGGTCTGGCTCTTGCCGAGCAGGCTGACGTAGAGCTCGTCCCTGGCGTCCCGCTCCAGCCGCTTGGCCAGGACCTCGCTGCCCAGCCGCGCGACGAGGTCGAAGGCGCCCCTGGCCAGCACGACGGCCAGCAGCCCCAGCGAGATCGCGCCCAGTGCCCGCGCCCCGCCGCCGTTCTCGTCCAGCACCGCGTCGAAGGCCGCGCCGGTGAGCCCGGGGACCATGGCGTTGAGCACGACCATGATCAGCGATGCGCCGAGGAACCCGGTCAGCTGGATCGGATGGCGGCGGACATGGGACCAGAGCCAGCGCACCGGACCCCGCCTGTCGTACGGGCGGCCGGGTACGGAGAACTCCGAACTGCTGGTGACCACTGGCTCGCCCCCGAGCGGATCGACAATGGGATCGAACTTGTTTTCTATCACCGGGCACCGACCGTTTCCCATCGGATTTTCCGGCCCCGCCCCGCCCGGACCTGCCGGGGTTCGGCCGCCCCTCGTTCGGTCAGGGGACGGATGCGCGGGACGCTCCTCCCGCGAGG
>NZ_JBIAQI010000017.1:11892-240836 GCF_042888905.1 Streptosporangium sp. NPDC002721 | reverse complement strand
GCGGCTCGCTCCTCCCGCGAGGCTCGCTCCTCCCGCGAGGCTCGCTCCTCCCGCGAGGCTCGCTCCTCCCGCGAGGCTCGCTCCTCCCGCGAGGCTCGCTCCTCCCGCGAGGCTCGGTCCGGTTGGGACTCGAAGATCAGCGGTTGGTCTCGCGAGCTCCGCCGGGCCTGGTCAGGTTGGCCGACATCCTCGTCAGAGCGTCGATCGTGGCCAGGTACTCCTCGGCGCCGATCCCCGCGGTGAGACGGACGCGGTCGGTGCTCACCCGCCGCCGCAGGCCTTCGTGCGCCCGGAAGCCGCGACGGTGACGTCCGTCGCCGGCCGGATGGGCGTCGACCAGCCCCGCGCCAGCCGCCTGGTGGCCAGGGCCGTCGAGGCGGGGCTGCTTCGCAGGGTGGCCGACCCGGTTGACGGCCGCCGCAGCACGCTGGAGCTCACCGAATTGGGCGCCGGGCACGCCGAACGGGTCCACCGCTTCCGCCGTGAGGTCTTCGACGCGGCGATGCGCGGCTGGTCCGGGCGGGAAGGGAGGAGTTCGCACGCCTGCTCACGGCCTTCGTCGCGGAGCTGGGCCGACGCCACCCGGAAGGCTGACCCCTCTGCCCGAGTGACGGCGCGGGGAGGCCACCGGGTGGGGGTCTTCTCGCTCACCGGCTGTGCGGCCCGGCGCGGCCGGACGATGCCGTGGCGGCGGAACGCCCGTGACCGGCGATCGGTGCGAGGAGCCGGGCCACCACCCGCAGAGCGCCATAGCGTCGGCCCACCTGGAGGGACGGCGGGCGAGAACCGGGTGACGGAGAAACCTCGTCGGTCGCGACGAGGGCCGACGTGGCGCCTCCCGGCGGGCTCCGGTGTACCGGGCCGGGAGGCGCCGGGTCAGTGCGTCACCTGGAGGTCACTGCCAGGTGTCCAGGCGGCAGCCGTCGGTGGTCTTGCCGTTGTTGCAGTGGTTGAGCTGGAGGGCGTCGAGCTGGTAGACGAAGCTCTGGCCGGCGGGGCTGACCACCGAGAGTTGGACGCTCGCCGCTCCGGCCGGGGCGGTCGCCCTGTGCCGGTATTCCGTCCAGGCGCCGGTCAGCGCGGTCACCGGACCGTCGCTGGTGGAGATCAGGGCATTGGACGAGTTGTACCAGGACAGGCGCAGTTTCACGTTGCCGGAGGTGGCGGTGGTCATCTTGGCGAAGAACTTGTAGGCCTGGCCGGCGGTCACCGCGGGTTTGCGGGTGACCGATACGACGCCGTCGGCGTACGACTGCACGTTCATGGTGAGCGACCGGCGGCCGTCGTAGTGCTTGGCCGAGATCTGTGACGTCGGGCCGGGCGGGGTCACCTGGATCCAGCCGCCGCCCGAGACGCTGAACCCGGTCGGGGTGGCGTACGGCGCGTCGGCCTCGACGGTGCGTTCCTGCGCGGTCAGCAGGTCGTTGCTGTAGCCGATGTCGCAGCAGGTGGGGGTGGTGAAGTAGGGCCAGGCCGCGACGTTCACCTTGCGGGTGTCACCGGCCTCGTTGCCGGTGTAGAAGGTCGCCGTGGTCTCGCTCGGGTCATAGTAGTTGTTGAAGTCATGGTCCAGCTGCCAGTCGTAGGCCGGGTTGGACATGACGTCGGGATAGCTGAGGTGGTCGACGGTCTCGGTGACCTTGGGATGGTCCACGTAGAAACCGTCCGCGGCGAGGTGGGTCAGTTCGTGCAGCATGGTGGCGCTGGACCATTCGTCGGTGGTCGCCGCGCACGTCGTCGTGCACCAGGCGGTCGCGGTCCCGTTGAAGTCCTCGAACACCACGTACTTGCGGTTGGCGTTGTCGTATCCCGCCGCCCCGAGATCATCGGTGATCTTGTCCACCGTGGTCTCGCCACCGATCACGCCGGCCTCGATCTTCTCCGGTACGACCAGCGCGCGGGCGTAACCGGAGTAAGTGCCGGTGTCGTAGCCGGTACGGCAGCTCAGCTTCAGGTGCTGGTCGTAGTTGGTGGAGTCGTCCAGCTCCAGGTCCATCCGGTCGACCAGCTTGGCGATCTGCTCGACGTGGGTCTCGTAGTTGTTCCCGCCGCCGTCGTGCCAGGCGTAGATCACCTGGACGGCCTGGGTGCTCCCGCTCGCGTTCTTGGGGTCGGACAGCGTCGTGGTGCAGCCACGCTTGGGCACGTCGGCGTCCACCGGCAGTGTGTAGGGGCCGGTGGGTTCGTTGATGTACGGCGGCGCGAATGCGGCCGCCGGACTCGCCATGGCCAGAACGAGTCCCCCCGCGGCGATCGCCGACATGATGCGACGCAGTTTCAGTGACAAAGATGCCCCTCCCGTTGAGAAACCATGATCGGGAGAGTAATCAGCGCCACTGGCGAAACAAATACCTCATTTCGCACATCTTCAAACTTGCGGATAAGTGTACGATCTTGGCCTGATATTAGGTGGTCCGTAATTAAAAGTGTAATACCAATAATGGTTTCGGTTGACCGTCTCTTTCTGACAAAAATCCTGATAATATATTTTATGTGGATTTAATTACTCGTGTCCATAGAAAAGATATTTTGTGCCATGTGACGGATTCAGCGAACCGGTAGGGGGTTCCCCGTGGCAACCGGTGAGAATTCAGCGGCCATGGCTCTGAGCTGCGGTTACCGGCCGCGTGTTCGAGTAGTGATCATTTGGTTCGGCGGGCTCGTGTCAGTGGGCGAGGCCCAGCGGATCATCGCCTCACCGGTCGGCGGCCGATGCTCATGATCGCGAGCGAGCCGCCGGTAGGCCGTCGGCGGAGTCCGGCACCGCGGCCGAAGGCTCGGCCTGGCGGCCGGACCCCTCACGGACTCCTTACGGACCCGTCGGCGCGGTACGTCCATGATCTGCTGGGTCACTCCCTGGTCTTCCCAGCACACGAAGTGCCGGTAGACGGTCTGCCAGGGCGGGAAGCCGGTCGGAAGCCCCCGCCGAAAACAGCCGGTACGCACCACGTACACGATCGCGGGCCTGCCGGGAGTTCTCGGTGCCCTGTCGCCTGTAAGACCCGGCCCCGTGCGAGCGGACGGGGCCGGGACGGCGGAAATCGGAATGTCCGCATGGCCGGTTGGCGGGTACCCTGCGCGAGGACCTTTGAAAGGAAATCGTCGTGGGGCACGTTGAGGTTGGCCATCTGACATACGTCCTGCCGGATGGGCGGCCGTTGCTGGACGACGTGTCCTTCCGGGTCGGCGAGGGGGTCAAGGCGGCACTCGTCGGGCCCAACGGGGCGGGCAAGACGACCCTGATGCGGCTGATCGCGGGCGACCTGCAGCCGGTCGACGGGAGCGTCGCGAGCTCCGGCGGCCTGGGCGTCATGCGGCAGTTCATCGGCAGCATCCGCGACGGCAGGACCGTGCACGACCTGCTGGTCAGCGTCGCCCCGCGGCGCGTGCGGGAGGCGGCCGAGCGGCTCGACGCCGCCGAGCTCGTGATGATGGAGCGCGAGGACGAGAAGGCGCAGATGCGCTACGCGCAGGCCATCACCGACTACACCGACGCGGGCGGCTACGACATCGAGGTGCTCTGGGACACCTGCGCCATGGCCGCCCTCGGCATGCCGTACGACAACTGCAAGTACCGCGAGGTCAACACGCTGTCGGGCGGCGAGCAGAAGCGGCTGGTGCTGGAGGCGCTGCTGCGCGGGCCCGACCAGACGCTGCTGCTCGACGAGCCCGACAACTACCTGGACGTGCCGGGCAAGCTCTGGCTGGAGCGGGCGCTGCGCGAGACGGCCAAGACGGTGCTGCTGGTCAGCCACGACCGCGAGCTCCTGGCCAACGCCGCCGACCGGATCATCACCGTCGAGTCCGGCAACATCTGGGTCCACGGCGGGGGCTTCCGCTCGTACGCGCAGGCGCGCAGGGAGCGCAACGAGCGCCTCGACGAGCTGAAGAAGCGCTGGGACGAGGAGCACGCCAAGATCAAGCGCCTGGTCCTCATGCTGAAGCAGAAGGCCAAGTACATGGACACCATGGCCGCCGCCTACCACTCGGCCCAGACCCGGCTGCGCAGGTTCGAGGAGGCCGGGCCGCCGGAGGCGGCGCCCAAGGAGCAGTTCATCAGCATGCGGCTCAAGGGCGGCCGGACCGCCAAGCGGGCGGTGATCTGCGAGAAGCTGGAGCTCACCGGCCTGATGAAGCCGTTCGACCTGGAGATCTGGTACGGCGAGCGGGTCGCGGTGCTGGGGTCCAACGGCTCGGGCAAGTCGCACTTCCTGCGCCTGATCGCCGGGGAGGAGGTCCGGCACACCGGCGTGGCCAGGCTCGGCGCCCGGGTCGTCCCCGGCCACTTCGCCCAGACGCACGCCCGTCCCGAGCTCATCGGCCGGACGCCCTGCGAGATCGTCATGACCGAGCACGCCCGGCTCAAGAACGAGGCGATGAAGGTGCTGTCCCGCTACGAGCTGGCCGGGACCATCGCCGAGCAGCGCTTCGAGACGCTGTCCGGCGGCCAGCAGGCCCGGTTGCAGATCCTGCTGCTCGAACTGTCGGGCACCACCCTGCTCCTGCTGGACGAGCCGACGGACAACCTCGACCTGGCCAGCGCGGAGGCACTCCAGGAGGGGCTGGACGCCTTCGACGGGACCGTGGTCGCCGTCACCCACGACCGTTGGTTCGCCGATGACTTCGACCGGTATCTGGTCTTCGGCGCCGATGGGAAGGTCTACGAATCATCCGAACCGGTATGGGACGAGGCCCGGGTGGTCCGGCAGAGGTAAAGACTCGGGCCGTTTGCGGCGTGTCCAGGTGGGCGGGGGTCCATCACCGGTTATCACGGCTACGTGACGCACAGCACCCGAATCGTCGGCGCCCTCGCCCTCCTTCTCCTCGTCGGATGCGCCGGATGCACCGACGACGACGAGGAGACGAAGCAGGCCGCCGCGCTCCAGCCCCTCGCGGTCAGGGAGCAGGCCTCGTCCATCATCAAGGGCGATGATGGGTACGTGGTGAACTGGGCCGGGGTGCTCGCCAACCCCAACCCCTGGCACTTCGGCGAGCACGTCGTGGCCACCGTGGTGGCGAAGAACTCCGAGGGCAGGGAGGTCGTCCGGCTGGAGCAGCCGCTGGACGCCGTTCCCCCCGCGGGGGCGCTCCCCTTCACCGGCCAGGTGGTGACCCAGGACAAGCCCGCCACCGTGAGCATCGCGTACCGCCCGGCGCGCTGGCACCAGGCGGGCCGGATCGTCTCGGCCTTCCAGCCCTTCCCGGTCCGCGAGGTGCTGACCGACCGTACGGCCGACGGCGACTATCTCGTCACCGGCTACGTCGGCACCCCGTACGTGATACCGGCCCGCAGCCTGGCCGTCACCGCGCTCCTGCGCGACAAGCGGGGCAAGCTGCTCGGCGGCGGGAGCACGTTCGTGGACAACGTCCAGGCGGGGCAGAAGCGCCGGTTCATCCTGCAGATCAAGAGCGTCGAGGACACCCGCGACATCGCCTCGGCCGAGGTGACCGCGCGCACCTGGGGGTCGAGCAGCCGCCCCTTCGAGCAGCTCGCCCTCGGTGGCTCGCTGCCCCTGAACACGACCAAGCCGAAGATGCCGCCGTTCGCCAAGGACCGTGGCAGGCAGGCCCCCCTCGCGGGCGCCGTCCGCCCGTGACCGTTCGTCCGTGATCATCCGTCCCTGACCGCTCGGCCCGTGACCGCTCGGCCCGTGACCGCTCGGCCCGTGACCGCTCGGCCCGTGACCGCTCGCCCGTGGCCGGGAGTCCTTCCTCGATGTACCGATAGGGGGGATTAATTCGATTAAATAGCTATTCATCAATATTTATGATTGCTGTCAACGGCATGCTTTTACTTGGTTCATTGACGCTACGGAGACAATCCGAGTTACCGTCCGTGAATCGCTGGAATTTCAGCTCACCCAGCGTTTACCTTCGATTACATGACTGACAGTGTCCTGGTCGCGGCGTTGTGCGCGCGGAGTCCCGGAGCCCTCGCCGATCTCTACGACTCATACGCGGAAAGCGTCTACCGATACTGCCGTTCAATGCTCGCCACCTCCGACGCCGCGGAGTCGGCGCTCCTCGGCACCTTCGTCGCCGCCGAGGCCCATATTCACGCGCTCGCCGACTCCCGTCGGCTGGAGGCGTGGCTGTACGCACTCGCTCGGGGGGAGTGCGTACGGCGTCATCGCGCGGAGGGGCCCGACCCGGTGGTCCCCGCGCCGGTGACCCCCGTCCCGGTGGTCGCCGCCGGAGGCGACGCGGACCTGCGGGTGATGGCGTGGAACGCCATCCGGAGCCTGTCGCCCGACGATCGCGAGGTCCTCGACCTGAGCTGCCGGCACGGCTTCGGTCCCATCGACCTCGCCGCGGTCCTGGGCGTCACCCCCAAGGTCGCCGGCGCGCTGTACGAGTCGGCGAGGGAGCGCCTGCGCGACGTCGTCACCGCGGAGGTCCTCGTCCGCAAAGGGCCCCACGACTGCGCGACCCGGGCCCGCATGCTCGCCGGCTTCACCGGCGAACTCACGCCGGAGACGCGCGAGCGGGTCATCCGCCACGTGAACCGCTGCGACACCTGCGCCCCGCACCGGGTCAGGCAGGTCTCCGCGGCCAAGGTCTTCGACCTGCTCCCCCCGGTCGCGCTCCCGCCCACGCTGCGCGCGTGGGTGATGGGCCACTTCACCGACCCCGAGCGGGTCCCCTACCGGCGCGACGTCGCCCGCCTGGCCGGTCCCCTCGACGGCGCCGGGTTCCCCGTCCGCGGGGTTCGCGGAAGCCGCCGGCCCTACGCGCTGGCCGGCGCGACGGCCGCGGCCGCCGCCGTGGCGGCGCTGGTCATGGTCCTCGCCCAGACCGTGGTCGACCGGGGAGACGCGGGTTCCGGCGTCGCCTCGGGCACGTTCCCGGTGGTGGAACAGCCTCCGGGCGCCCGGACACCGGAGGGGCCCCGGCGGGGAGGCGTGTCCGTGCCGCTGGAGTCCGTCGGGGAGGGGGTGGCCGTCGAGCGGATCGGCTCGCTCGGGACGACGGAGCCGGTCAGCGCCATCGGGCCCGCATCCGAGGACGACCGGCGGGGAGAGCGGGGTCCGGCCGACCCTCGGACGGAGGTCTCGCCCTGGCGGCCCGATGACGGATCCTCCGGCGACGGGCCGGCCGATCCCGCCCGCCCCGCCCACGAAGAACCTTCGGATGACGGACCGGACACTCCGGCCGAGCCGCCCTCGCCCGTGTCGCCCGTGTCGCCCGTGTCACCCGTGTCGCCGGTGCCGCCCGGATCCTCCGGGGCCGGCACGCCGGACAGGCACCACCGCGACCACCACGGACACTCCGCCCGCCGCTGCGGGATCACCCACCGACCGGCGGATCCGGTGCCCTCGGAGTCGAGTCCGGCACCTCCGCGTGCGAACCCGAGGTTCCCCAGAGGGGAGCACAGGCCCCCGCGCGCGATCCCCCGGCCCCCGCGGACCGATCCGGAGCCCCCGCGGGCGAACCCCCGGCCCCCCGGCACGGACTCCTGGACCTCGCGGGCGACCCTCCGGCCGCCGTACGCCGATCCGCGACGCCCGCGTGCGAACCACGGCCACCCGAGATCCGGTTCGCGGCAGGTCCCCGACGGTTCCCAGCAGGCTCCCGCCGGTCCGAGGCGGCCCTCGGACGGCGCGGGTCACGCGGAAGGTCCCGACAGCCGGAGCCCGGAACGAATCTCCACCAGATCGGGCCGGGGACACACCCCGGACGGCACGGGCCAGGGGCGGGCCTCGGGCGACTCGGGCCTCGGACGGGCCTCGGACGGTGCGAGCCGCGGGCGCGCCTCGGAGGGCGCGGGTCAGGGGCGATCGTCGGGCGACTCGGGCCAGGGGCGGTCCTCGGAAGGTTCCCCGTCGGCTTCCACCGGTACGAACCCCGCCACACCGCCCTCGCGGCCGGAGTCCCCGGCTCTCCCCGGGGCGGCCGGCACGTCGGCCTGACCCACCTCACCTGCTGACCGGCCCTGACTCCCCTGTCCCCGGCCATGGTCTCCCTGTTCCCGGCCCGCTCCGGACCTCCACCGGGCGGGCCGTACGGATGTCCGGGGAGAAAACCACCGCGCACCCGCCGAGCGGGAGGTCGGTCGCGGGATACGGGGACCGAAACCCTGGTCGGCGGGGGTATTGTGGCGGGCGGTGACCACGAGGCGTGAGTGGCATGTGTGCGGAGAGTGACGAACGGGAATGTTGAGGTAGGCCGCCGCCTGGCACGCGGCGACGTGCCGTGTCACGCGGTGGGACCGCGACACGCAGTGGGGCCGCGACACGCGGTATTCGAGGGGGACTCCGGGGGAGACGCATGCATCCAGTCAGACGGCGCCGTCATGCCGCCGCGGTGGCGGGCCTCGCCTGTTGCCTGATCGCCGGGCCGGGGCTCCCCGCCGGCGCTGTTCCGGGCCGGCCGGGCCCGACCGACGACGCCGCTCCGGGCGGCGTGTCGGGCCCGTCGGCCGATGAGGTCGCCGACGCGCGGGCGCTGGCCCGCGAGCGCGGCGAGAGGCTCGGCTCGACCACGGTCCTGGTCGCCGAGGCGCAGGCCAGGCTGGAGGAGCTGGTCGCCCGGGCGGAGCGCCTCGTCGAGTCGTACAACGGGGAGCTGGTCAGGACGGCTCGCGCCAGGGAGGTCGCCGAGCAGGCGGCGGAGCGGGCCAGGACGGCGGGCTCCCAGGTCGGGGAGGCCAGGGAGGCGGTAGCCGCGATCACCGCGCAGAGCTACGGCGGCCTGGACATCACCCAGCCGATGATGGCCATGATGACCGACAGCGGCGGCCCCACCGACGACGGCTACCTGCGCAGGGCCAGCATCCTGGCCCACATGGGCGGGGGACAGGCGGAGACGCTCAAGCAGCTGCGGGACGCCCAGGAGGTCTTCGCCATCCTCCAGGCGCAGGCTGACGACGCCTACGCCGCGCAGCGGGAGGCGCAGGCGAGGGCCGAGGAGGCGAAGGTCGCGGCCGAGGAGGCCGTCGCCGGGCAGGTCGACGAGACCAGGCGGATCAAGGAGGAGCAGGCCCGGCTGGAGAAGCTGGCCG
This sequence comes from Streptosporangium sp. NPDC002721, assembly GCF_042888905.1. Lineage (NCBI taxonomy): Bacteria > Bacillati > Actinomycetota > Actinomycetes > Streptosporangiales > Streptosporangiaceae > Streptosporangium > Streptosporangium sp. NPDC002721. Next base: position 231,835 of record NZ_JBIAQI010000017.1, on the reverse strand, counting down.
CGGAGGCGCGCGACACCGCCGACCTGCTCGCCAGGAGACGCGAGGCGGCCCTGGAGCAGGCCAGGATCGCCAGGGAGCAGGCCGAGCGCGCCCGATACCAGGCGGCCGCGATGCGCCGCGAGGCGGCGCGGATGGCGGTGGCCTCGGGAGAGTCCGCGTCGCGCTGGGCGCGCGACGTGGCGGCCGGTTCCGCCAGGGGCGACATCGCCGCCGACTGGGCGCTCACCCAGCTCGACAAGCCGTACGTGTGGGCGGCCGCCGGGCCGGCGGCCTACGACTGCTCGGGGCTGACCATGCGGGCCTGGGAGCGGGTCGGGATCGCCCTGGACCACTGGACCGGCACCCAGTGGACGGCGGGCCCGCACGTGCGGCTCAGCGAGCTGCGGCGGGGCGACCTGCTCTTCTACGGGCAGATCACCAGCAACCCCGGCGACATCCACCACGTGGGGATCTACATCGGCCGGGGGCTGATGGTGCACGCCCCGCAGACGGGAGACGTGGTCAGGGTCGCGCCGATGTGGCGCAGCGACCTCGTGGGCGCGACCCGTCCCGCGTGACGACCGGCCGAAGAAGTGACCGGCCGAAAGGCGATCGGCCGAAAAGGACGACCGATCAGAGAACGACCAACTGAAGAACGATCGATCGAGGAACGACCGGCCAGAAAGCGACCGGCCGGAGAGCGACAGGTCGAGGAATGACCGGCCAGAGAACGACCGGCCGGAGAGCGACAGGTCGGGGAATGACCGTCCGGAGGATGACCGGCCAGGGGGCGGCCGGTCAAGGACCGGGTGATGACCCGGTCACGAGTCAGTGCTTTCCGTGGACCTCGTCCTTGGCGCGCTTGATGGAACGGACGATCTCCTCCTCGGCCTCCACCCTGCCGACCCAGTTGGCGCCCTCGACCGACTTGCCGGGCTCCAGATCCTTGTAGACCTCGAAGAAGTGCTGGATCTCCAGGCGGTCGAACTCCGGGACGTGGTGGATGTCGCGGATGTGTTCCATCCGGGGGTCGGTGGCGGGGACGCACAGGACCTTGTCGTCGCCGCCCTTCTCGTCGGTCATGCGGAACATGCCGACCGCCCGGCACTTGATCAGACAACCGGGGAAGGTCGGCTCCTGGAGCAACACCAGGGCGTCGAGTGGATCACCGTCCTCGCCGAGGGTGTCTTCGATGAAGCCGTAGTCGGCGGGGTACTGCGTGGAGGTGAAGAGCATGCGGTCGAGCCTGATGCGGCCTGACTCGTGGTCCACCTCGTACTTGTTCCGTTGCCCTTTGGGAATCTCAACGAGAACGTCGAACTCCACCGCGGTTCCTCCACTCAGGCCCCCGGGCACCCCCGGTTGGGCGTTAATGTCTCGTAGGCGATTTATGCCTTTTGGATACAGATGATGAGAGGACGGCGACGAAATGCGGCGTGAGCGGTGGGTGGCGTTGGTCACTCTCGTCCTGCTGCAGATCTTCGTCGTCGCGGCCGGGGCACACCTGATCACCAGCGATGTGCTGGTCGAGGGTGAGCCCGAGACGATCGTCGCGTCGGCCGAGCCGCCCCCCGTCCCGGTCATCACCGCTGGTCCGGTGCTGGCCGCGGGGGGGAACGGCCCTCTCCCCGCCAAGGGTACTTTGGCGGGACGGCTGACCGAGGCGTTGGGTGACCCCGCCCTGGGGGAAAGTGTCGGTGCCGCGGTCCTCGACGCGGAGACGGGTGCCCTGCTGTTCGGCAGCGGCGCGGCCACGGGCATCACCCCCGCCTCCACCACCAAGGTCGTCACCGCGGTCGCCTCGATGGCCTCGCTGGGACCCGACACCAGGCTGAACACCCGCGTGGTGCGGGGGGCCTCGCCCAATTCGATCATCCTTGTCGGCGGCGGTGACCCCACCCTGGCGAGTCCCAGGACGGCGGGGAACTCGGTCTACCCCCGGCCCGCCTCGCTCGCCACCCTCGCCTCGCGTACCGCCAGGGCACTCAAGGCGGCCGGGGTGACCAAGGTGACGGTCGCCTACGACGACTCCCTCTACACCGGGCCGCGTACCGCCGCGACCTGGAAGCCCGGCTACGTGCCCGAGGGCAGCGTCGCCCCCGTCACGGCGCTCATGATCGACGAGGGAAGGGTCTCGCGGGACAGCGACCAGCGGGTCTCCGACCCCTCCCGCACGGCGCACGCCGCGTTCGTGTCGCTGCTGTCGAAGTACGGGGTCACGGTCTCCAGATCCGCCAGGCGATCCAAGGCCCCGGCCGGCGCGCAGGAACTCGCCCGGGTCGACTCCGCGCCGGTCTACGCCCTGGTCGAGCGGGCCCTCACGCTCAGCGACAACGACCTGTCGGAGGCGCTGGCCAGGCACGTGGCGCTCAAGGAGGGGGAGCCGGCCTCCTTCGACGGCGGCGCCGCGGCCGTCGGCAAGGTGCTGACCAGGCTCGGCGCGGCGAAGGGCGTGCGGGTGTTCGACGGCAGCGGGCTGTCGCCGAAGAACCGCATCGCCCCCGAGGCGCTCGCCCGCCTGGTCGCCGCGGCGGCCTCCCCCGCCAACCCCGCCCTGCACCCGATCATGAGCGGCATGCCGGTCGCCGGTTTCAGCGGCACCCTCGGGCACAGGTTCGGCAAGCTCCACTCCGCCTACGGGCTGATCCGCGCCAAGACGGGCACCCTCGACGGGGTCAACACCCTGGCGGGCATGACCACCACGCGGGGCGGACGCCTGGTGACCTTCGCCTTCATGGCGGACAAGGTACCGCCGGGCTGGGGCAAGGCAGAGGCGGCCCTCGACAGGCTCGCCGCCGCGGTCGCCACCGGCTGACCACGGGTTCCGGACGCGCGAGCCGGCGAAAGAGTCCGGGTGCGCGAGTCGGAAGGAGAGCACGTACGGTGGACGGTATGCAGGTGATCGACTGGGATCTTGCCGTAGCGACCGGAACGCGCCTGGTGCGCCCCGGGCCGCAAGTCAGCCGAGAGGAGGCCCGGCAGGCCGTCGCCGACTTACGGCGGCTCTCGCGCGAGGCCGAGGGGCACGTCCGCGAGTTCACCCGAATCGACACCGAGACCGCGCCGCAGGCCGCGACCATCGTCGACAGGCCCGGCTGGATCAAGGCCAACATCGAGGGGTTCCGGGTGGTGCTGGAGCCGCTCACCGAGCGGATGTCCGCCCGGGGCAACCAGGCTCCGGCGATCGTGAGCGCGGTGGGCTCGCGCGTCACCGGCGTCGAGGTGGGCGCGGTGCTGGCCTTCCTCGCCTCCCGGGTCCTGGGGCAGTACGAGCTGTTCCTGCCGCCCGACCCGACCGGCCAGGCGCCCACGGGACGTCTCACCCTGGTCGCGCCCAACATCGTCCACGCCGAGCACGAGCTCAACGTCAACCCGCGTGACTTCCGCCTCTGGGTCTGCCTGCACGAGGAGACCCACCGGGTGCAGTTCACCGGCGTCCCCTGGCTGCGCGAGTACGTCAGGACGCAGACGACCGACTTCCTGCTCGCCTCCGACATCGACCTGCCCGCGCTGCTGGAGCGGCTCCGCTCGGCCGCCGACACGTTCGCCGACGTCGTCAGGGGCGGCGAGGGCAACCTGATCGACGCGATCCAGACGCCCGAGCAGAAGGTGATCCTCGACCGGCTCACCGCGGTGATGACCCTGGTCGAGGGACACGGCGACTACGTCATGGACGCGGTCGGCCCCTCGGTGGTCCCCACGGTCGCCGACATCCGCGCCAAGTTCCACCACCGCCGCGAGGGCGGTTCCCGTCTCGACCGCACGATCCGCAGGCTGCTCGGCCTCGACCTCAAGATGAAGCAGTACGCCGAGGGCTCGGCCTTCGTCCGCACGGTCGTGGGGCAGGTGGGCATCGACGGCTTCAACAAGGTCTGGACCTCGCCGGAGACGCTTCCCAGCCAGGCGGAGATCGCCAAGCCGGAGCGCTGGATCGCCAGGGTGATCGGCACCCCGGCCATCCCCGAGGCGAGCGGCACCACCGGCTGACCGGCCCGGCCGGGCCACCCGATCGTCCGGGCCGTCCGGATCGACCGGGCCGCCCGGCCGGTCCGAGGCCGAGCGGCGGCCGGGGCGGACCCAGGGGCGATCGTGAGCAGGGCGCCCGCTTCGAGATCGGGCCGCGAGCGCGGCACCCGGTCCGAGGCCGGATTCGAGCGCGACACGGCCTCGAACCGAGATCGACCGTGAGCGGGGCGCCCGTTTCGAGGCCGGCCGTGAGCGGGGCGGTCGTGCCGCCCTTCCTTCCGAGGCCGGACAATGGCGGGCATGGGTCCGCATCCCGCCGTCGCCGACGTCCGGCGCGCCGTCCGGCTCGCACTGGGTGACCTGGAGCCGGGCGCCCTCGTGCTGGCCGCGTGCAGCGGCGGCGCAGACTCCCTGGCCCTCGCCGCCGCGCTGGGCTTCACGGCGCCCCGCGCCGGGCTGCGCGCCGGGCTGCTCAGCGTCGACCACGGCCTGCAGGAGGGGTCGGGCGACCGCGCGGGCGACGTCGTACGGCTCGCTCCCGGCCTGGGGCTCGACCTCGCCGAGGCGCTGCCCGTCTCCGTCGGCACCTCGGGAGGGCCGGAGGCGGCGGCCAGGCAGGCCAGGTACGCGGCCCTGTCGGAGGCCGCGGAGCGTCTGGGGGCGGTGGCCGTGCTGCTCGGGCACACCAGGGACGACCAGGCCGAGACCGTGCTGCTCGGGCTGGCCAGGGGGAGCGGCACCCGGTCGCTGGCCGGGATGCCCGCCCGCGCCGGGATCTACCGGCGGCCGCTGCTGGAGCTCGGCCGCGCGACGACCGTGGCGGCCTGCGCGGCGCTCGGCCTGACCCCGTGGGACGACCCGCACAACCTCGACCCCCGCTACACCCGGGTCCGGGTTCGCGAGCGGCTGTTGCCCGCGCTGGAGGACGAGCTCGGCCCCGGCGTCGCCGAGGCGCTCGCCAGGACCGCGTCCCTGTGCCGCGACGACGCCGACGCGCTGGACGCCTGGGCCGGGGAGATCTACGCCCGTGTCGCCGTACGGGATTGCGCTCTAAGCGATATCGGAACGGTGACGGTGGCCGTACGGGACCTGGAGGCGCTTCCGGCCGCCGTGCGGCGGAGGGTGTTGCGGAGAGCCGCGATCGACGCGGGGTCGCCGCCCGGCACGCTCGCGGCCTCGCACGTCCTGCAGGTCGACCGTCTGATCACGGCGTGGCGGGGGCAGCGGCGCGTAGAGGTGCCCGGGGGGGTGGGCGCGATCCGCCGGTATGACACCCTGATACTCGCCAGACAGCCAGCCAGCCCCGTTTCGTAAGGAAAATCCCAGGTGGACGCAGCCGATATGGGCAGGGACCTCTCGAAGGTCCTCATTCCCGAGGAAGAGCTCCAAGCCAAGATCAAGGAGCTCGCGAGCCGGATCGACGAGGACTACGCGGGCAAGGACCTGCTGATCGTGGGCGTGCTCAAGGGCGCGGTCATGGTGATGGCGGACCTGGCGAGAGCCCTGCACCTGCCCGTGCAGATGGACTGGATGGCCGTCTCCTCCTACGGGGCGGGCACCAGGTCGTCGGGCGTCGTGCGCGTGCTCAAGGACCTCGACACCGACATCGCCGGACGCCACGTCCTGGTCGTCGAGGACATCATCGACTCCGGCCTGACCCTGTCGTGGCTGGTCCACAACCTGAAGTCGCGCAACCCCGCCTCGGTGGAGATCTGCGCCGCGCTGCGCAAGCCGGACGCGGTCAAGGTGCCGATCGACGTGAAGTACATCGGCTTCGACATTCCCAATGAGTTCGTGATCGGTTACGGCCTCGACTACGCCGAGCGTTACCGCAACCTTCCCTTCATCGGAACTCTCGCCCCTCACGTATACGGAGCGGGCTGAAAAGTACGCCCTGCGCGAAGTAAGCCCTTCACAAACGCGACATTGCCCATAGCGGCGGGGAACACGGACCTACCTGACGTACGTTGGTAGGGCAAAGCCGGTCTGTCCGCGCGGTGACCCCGCGCGCCACGCCGGTGTACCTTCGGACAACCGAAGAGGTGGCCTCCCGCCGTCTCTGGGTAGTCAGTTGGAGCGGTTAGGGATACCGCGAACCCCGGGTTCGCCCGGGGTTGCCAGGCTCTGGTCAGGAAGGGACGGGCCCGCCGGGGTTCCGCATCGGATGGATCTCAAGCGATTTACACGTGGGCCACTGCTGTGGATCCTGGGCATCGTCGTACTGCTCCTTCTCGTCACCTCCATGTGGGGCGGTGAGGGCAACTTCGAGCGACGAGACACCTCCCAGATCATCAGCTGGATCGACGAGGGCAAGGTCTCCAACGCCAAGATCATCGACAAGGACCAGCGCATCGAGGTCACTCTGACCGACAAGAAGCGCTACTACTCCTCGTGGGTGACCGGTCAGGGCGTGCAGCTCGCCGACAAGCTCCAGGCGGCCAAGGCGGCCAACAAGCTGCCCGGCGGATACAACGTCGACGTGCCCAAGGAGAACTTCCTTCTCGGGCTCCTGGTGAGCTTCCTGCCGATCGTCCTCATCGTGCTGTTCTTCCTGTTCATCATGAACCAGATGCAGGGCGGCGGCTCCAGGGTGATGAACTTCGGCAAGTCGAAGGCGAAACTCATCACCAAGGACACCCCGAAGACCACCTTCGCCGACGTCGCGGGTGCCGACGAGGCCATCGAGGAGCTCCAGGAGATCAAGGAGTTCCTGCAGGCCCCGGCCAAGTTCCAGGCGATCGGCGCCAAGATCCCCAAGGGCGTCCTGCTCTACGGCCCGCCCGGAACCGGCAAGACCCTGCTCGCCAGGGCCGTCGCCGGTGAGGCCGGGGTGCCGTTCTACTCCATCTCCGGTTCCGACTTCGTCGAGATGTTCGTCGGTGTCGGCGCCTCGCGGGTCCGCGACCTGTTCGAGCAGGCCAAGGCGAACGCTCCGGCGATCATCTTCATCGACGAGATCGACGCGGTGGGCCGCCACCGCGGCGCCGGTCTCGGCGGTGGCCACGACGAGCGCGAGCAGACGCTGAACCAGCTCCTCGTCGAGATGGACGGCTTCGACGTCAAGGGCGGCGTGATCCTGATCGCCGCGACCAACCGGCCCGACATCCTCGACCCGGCGCTGCTGCGCCCCGGTCGTTTCGACCGCCAGGTCACCGTCGACCGCCCCGACCTGGAGGGCCGCAAGGGCATCCTCAAGGTGCACGGCCGAGGCAAGCCCTTCGCCGAGGGCGTCGACCTCGACATCATCGCCCGCCGGACGCCCGGTTTCACCGGTGCCGACCTGGCCAACGTGATCAACGAGGCCGCGCTGCTCACCGCGCGAGCCGACGAGAAGCTGATCACGATGGAGCTGCTCGAGGAGTCCATCGACCGCGTGATGGCCGGGCCCGAGCGCAAGTCCCGCGTCATGTCGGACCAGGAAAAGAAGATCATCGCGTACCACGAGGGCGGGCACGCCCTGGTCGCGCACGCGCTGCCCAACTCCGACCCGGTCCACAAGATCACGATCCTGTCCCGTGGACGCGCCCTCGGTTACACGATGACGCTGCCGATGGAGGACAAGTTCCTCGCGACCCGCTCGGAGATGCTGGACCAGCTCGCGATGCTCCTCGGCGGCCGTACGGCGGAGGAGCTCGTCTTCCACGAGCCCACCACCGGCGCCTCCAACGACATCGAGAAGGCCACCTCCATCGCCCGCCGCATGGTCACCGAGTACGGCATGAGCGAGCAGCTCGGCGCCCGCAAGTTCGGCAGCGGCAACGGTGAGGTCTTCCTCGGCCGCGAGATGGGTCACGAGCGCGACTACTCCGAGAAGATCGCCTCCACGATCGACGAGGAGGTCCGCCGCCTCATCGAGTCCGGCCACGACCAGGCCTGGGAGATCCTCGTCGAGTACCGCGACGTGCTCGACAACCTGGTGCTGGAGCTGATGGAGAAGGAAACCCTCTCCCGCGAACAGGTTCTGCAGATCTTCGCCCCGGTCGTCGTCAAGGAGAAGAGGCCCTCCTACTCCGGCTACGGCAAGCGGCTGCCCTCCAACCGCCCGCCGATCCTGTCCCGCAAGGAGCAGTCCGGCAACGGCTCGCTCCCCGCGGGCGAGGCCGGCGGCAACGGCGCCCTTCCGGCGGGGACGGGCCACCCCGACGCCTCGCCCAAGGACGTGAACTGAGCGTGGGAGGTGCCAAGCCGCTTCAGGTAGACGCGGCCCGGCTGGAGGGTGCCGTCCGGGAGATCCTCATCGCCATCGGCGAGGATCCCGACCGCGACGGCCTCCGCGACACCCCCGCCCGCGTCGCCCGCGCCTACGCGGAGCAGTTCGCCGGGCTGGGGCAGACCCCGGAGGACGTCCTAACCACGGTCTTCGACGTCGACCACGACGAGATGGTGCTCGTCCGCGACATCGAGGTCTACTCGACCTGCGAGCACCACCTCGTGCCCTTCCACGGCGTCGCCCACGTCGGCTACATCCCGAACGCGAAGGGCCAGGTCACCGGCCTGTCCAAGCTCGCCCGCCTCGTCGACGTGTACGCCAGGCGTCCCCAGGTGCAGGAGCGGATGACCTCCCAGATCGCCGACGCGCTCATGAACGTGCTGGAGCCGCGGGGGGTCATCGTCGTGATCGAGTGCGAGCACCTCTGCATGACCATGCGGGGGGTCCGCAAGCCGGGCGCCAAGACGATCACCTCGGCGGTGCGCGGCGACTTCCGCAACAGTGACAAGACCCGCGCCGAGGCGATGGCCCTCATCATCCGCTGACCGCCTCCCGCGCGCTTTCGGGAGCCCGCACAGCCTGTACGGGTGACCCCGCCCGGACCGCCATCGTCGGTCCGGGCGGGGTTTCCGCGTTGTCGAGGGCTGTCGGTGGCCGGACCCGGTCGGTGGCGGGGAAGGGCTGCGGGGCGGGGAAAGCTCCCCAGGCCGACCTTGACCGGGCTGATACCGCCACACCCGGCAGGGCCGGGCTTCTCCCCGACTCCCGGATCGAGACGGCCACGCCCGAAGGTCCCGCGAAGCCGCCGACTCCGAGTGGGGGAGAACGCATGCCGGCCAGAGGTCCCGGGCGGGACACCGGCCGAGGGCCGTCCGCCCTGTGACGGGTGTGCGGATTCGTTATGGCGCAAGCCGGACCCACGAGACGGGCGTACAGTGCGCAACGCCTAGGCTTGTCGCCATGACTACGTGGAGTGTGCCCGGGCTGCCGGACGCGGGCCGGTGCCTCGTCATGGGCGTGGTCAACGTGACTCCCGACTCCTTCTCCGACGGGGGCAGGTGGTTCGACCCGGCGGTGGCCGTGCGTCACGGCCTGGAGCTGGTCGAGCAGGGCGCCGACATCGTCGACGTCGGTGGCGAGTCCACCAGGCCCGGCGCCGCCCGGGTGTCGCTGGAGGAGGAACTCGCCAGGGTCGAGCCCGTCATCCGGGAGCTGAGCCGCGAGGGCGTCACCGTCAGCGTCGACACCATGCGGGCCGAGGTCGCCCAGATGGCCGTGGAGGCCGGGGCGAGCCTGGTCAACGACGTCAGCGGAGGGCTGGCCGACCCGGCGATGCCGAGGGTCGTGGCCGCCTCCGGGGTGCCGTACGTGGTGATGCACTGGCGGGGCCACAGCCACGCCATGGACCGCAGGGCCGTGTACGGCGACGTGGTGACCGAGGTGCGCGAGGAGCTCGCCAAGCGGGTCGCCTCCGTGCTGGCCGAAGGAGTGGCGGAGGAGCAGATCGTGCTCGACCCGGGGCTGGGCTTCTCCAAGAACCCCGAACACAACTGGGCGCTGATCGCGGGCATCGACAGGCTCGCGGAGCTGGGTTACCCGCTGCTCGTCGGAGCCTCGCGGAAACGCTTCCTGGGTCGCCTCCTGGCCGACCCGGAGGGCGTGCCGCGCCCTTTCAGTCGTAGTGACGATGCCACGCTCGCCGTGACCGCGCTCGCCGCGCAGGCGGGGGCCTGGTGTGTGCGCGTGCACGACGTCCGTCCGAACGCGGACGCCGTCCGTGTGGCTGCCGCAGTTCAGGGAGCGAGATCATGAGCGTCGACACCACCGCCGTCGAGACGGTCAACCAGGCGTTCTACACCGCCATCGAGGACGCCGACCTCGACCGGATGACCGAGATCTGGGCCGAGGACATCGAGGGTGAGCAGGTGAGCTGCGTCCACCCCGGCTGGCCGATCGTGAACGGCCGGCAGGAGGTGCTGCGCTCGTGGGCGCTCATCATGGCCAACACGCCCTACATCCAGTTCGTGCTGACCGACGTCCGCGTCATGGTCCTGGGCGACGTCGCCATCCTCACCTGTGAGGAGAACATCCTCACCGCGGGCGACGAAGGTGATTCCAGCTTCGCGGCGGGCAAGGTGGTCGCGAGCAACACCTTCGTGCGGACGTCGGCGGGGTGGCGGCTCTGGCTGCACCACGGCTCACCCGTGCTGCAGGGCGACGACGAGGACGAGGAAGAGGAAGCCGCGTGAGCGAGCGCACCGGTGAACGGCACGGCGGGGGTGGCGGCCATCCGGCGGCCGGGGAGCGGCCCGCCTCGAACGGCGGTTCCGTGACGGACGGGCGGCCCGGCGGGCGTGCCGATTCCACCGGGGGCGCGGGGCGGATCGGTGACGGGTTCGGGGCCGGTGACGGACTCGGGGCCGGTCACAGCGTCAGAGACGCTGAAGGAATCGGTAACGGGGCCGGGGGACGTGACGAGGCTCCCCTGCGGATCGACGACGGCGTCAGCGACCTGATCGGAGATCCGGCCGACGAGCCGGTCGGCGGCCCGATCGGCGGCCGGTCACTGGATCCGCTGGACCCACTGGACCCACTGGACCCACTGGACCCGCTGGATTCACTGGTGAACCTCGCCGCGGGCCCGTCCGGGGCGGTGGCGTACGGCCTGCCACCGGGCGCGTCCGGCGGGAGGGCCGCCGACCGGATCAGCCTGAGGGGGCTGCGGGTGCGCGGGCGGCACGGCGTGCTGGCGGCGGAGCGGGAGCTTGGCCAGGAGTTCGTCGTCGACGTCACCCTGTTCCTCGACACGGCGCCGGCGGCGGCCGGTGACGACCTCACCAGGACCGTCCACTACGGCGAGCTCGCCGAGGACCTGGCGCGGGTCGTGGCGGGCGAGCCGGTCGACCTGATCGAGACCCTCGCCCAGCGGCTGGCCGACGTCTGCCTGTCCCGCGAGCTCGTCCAGGCGGCGGAGGTGAGCGTGCACAAGCCCGCCGCGCCGATCCCGCTGCCGTTCGACGACGTGATCGTGACGATCACCCGGAGCCGGGCATGAGGGTGGTCCTGGCGCTCGGCAGCAATCTGGGCGACCGGTTCGACACCCTGCGGAGCGCGCTCGACGCCCTCTTCGAGAAGCCGGGTCTCACGTTCGTCGCGGTGTCGCCGGTCTACGAGACCGATCCGGTCGGCGGTCCGGAACAGGGCGCCTACCTCAACGCCGTGGTGATCGCCGAGAGCGCGCTGGAACCTCGGGAGCTCCTCGATCGTGCTCAAGGTGTGGAGAACGCCTTCGGAAGGGTCCGGGTGGAGCGCTGGGGAGCGCGCACCCTGGACGTCGACCTGATCACCGTGGGGGACGTCGCCATGGACGACCCCGACCTCACCCTGCCGCACCCCAGGGCGCACGAGCGCGCGTTCGTGCTGGTCCCCTGGGTGCGGGCCGACCCCGGCGCCGTCCTCTCCGGGCACCGGGCGGCCGACCTGCTGGCCGGTCTCGACCAGGGATACGTACGGCCACGCCCCGACCTGACCCTCCAGAGGCCCGTGTGAAGCCAACCCGTCCCGGTGCCCTCGTCGGGATCTTCCTCGTGTTCGCGATTCTCACCTGGGGACTCCTCAAACCGCTCTACTCGGATCTGCCGACCGTGCCGTGGACGGCGATCCCGACGGTGCTGCTGCTGGCGATCGGCGAGCTCTACAGCGGGTGGATGACGAAGGCCAGGATCGAGCGCAGGCCCGACACCAAGCCCGTCGAACCCCTGGCCGTGGCCCGCCTGGCCGCCCTGGCCAAGGCCTCCGCGTACGGCGGGGCGATCTTCGGCGGGATCTTCGCCGGGTTCACCCTCTACACGGTGGAGCTGCTGGAGCAGGAGGTCCCCCGCCGCGACTTCTTCATCACCGGCGGGTCGCTGCTGGCGTGCGTGCTGCTGATCTGCTCGGCCCTGTACCTGGAGCACTGCTGCAAGGTGCCCAGGGACTCCGCGGACGACGATCGCTGAGGCGGGAGCCGCGCCCTAGCGTGGCCGCCGTCTCGCCGTCCACTTGCGGCCGAAGAGCATGATGACCGGGAGCGTGCAGACCAGCGCCCCGGCGACGGCCAGGGGGCGCTCCAGCCACCAGAACAGGTCGGGCCGCACCCCCACACCGGGTCCGACACCCGCCAGCCACCAGGTCAGCGCCACCCAGATCGCCATGCCGGTCGTGTGGAACAGGAACAGCGGGAGCGCGAACCGGTTGACCGTCTCGTTCACGCGCTGCCATCCGGGACGTTCGAGCAGGCGTTCCATGGACGGCCTCAGCACCTCCACCAGGCCGATCTGGAAGATCAGGAGCGCCACGATGACGAAGGTGGGCGGGGCCATGTTGGAGAGCTTGTCGCCGGGGACGCCCACCATCGAACCCGGGTAGATGCCCGAGTAGACCAGGCCGAAGAGGGCGAACAGGCCGGTCCACAGGATGGCGACGTCGAAGCGGCGGGGAAGCGCCACCACCCTGTCGTAGAAGAAACCGGCCTGGTGGGCCAGTCCCCAGACGATGATCATGTTGAGCCAGCCCGCGGCCTCGTACCCGTAGCGCAGCCGCAGCACGTCGACGACGAGCGCCGCCCCCGCCAGCCAGATCAGGGCCAGCACGTCGTAGCGCTGGTGCAGCCAGAGCGAGATCGGGAGCAGGGCGATCAGCACGAGATAGACGCCGATGAACCAGAGCGGGCTGATGACGAGCAGGACCACGCGGTCCATCCACTCGATCCCGAACGCCCACGCCACGAGCGCGCCGAACACGATCCAGGTCCCGGCCAGCGCCAGCGCGGGGATCGCGAGGCTCCGGATGCGCCGCCACACGAAGGTGCCGATGCCGACACCGCGCTCGCAGGCCCGGTTCCACGACAGCAGGTGGACGTGCCCGCCCACGTAGAAGAAGAGCGGCAGCACCTGCAGCAGCCAGGTCAGTATCCACAGCCCCGAGGTGAAACCCAGCGGGCTCGTCGGCGAGGGGCCGTCGGGGCCCCACTGCAGGATCGTGAACGCCCAGTGCCAGACGACCACGACGATCAGGCTGAACGCGCGCAACCAGTCGACGTACCGGTCCCGCCGCGGCCCGTCCCCGGCGGGGGTCTCCGAAGAGGCGGGGGTTCCCGGAGAAGCGGAGGTTCCCGGAGGGGCGGGGGTTCCCGGAGGGGCGGCGAGGGTTCCTGAAGAGGCGGGGGTTCCCGGAGAAGCCGAGGTTTCCGGAGAAGCCGAGGTTTCCGGAGAGGTGGCGGGAGTTCCAGGGGAGGCGGGGAGGGGTGTGGGGAGCGCCGAGGGGGTCGCCCTCTCCTGGTCCTCACCGGGCTCGATCATGCGGTTGCAACCGTGCCTTACTTGTCGATGTCGCCGACGACGAAGAACATCGAGCCCAGGATGGCCACCATGTCCGCGACCAGGTGGCCGGGAAGCATCTCGCGCAGCACCTGGACGTTGTTGAAGGAGGCCGAGCGGAGCTTCATCCGCCACGGCGTCTTCTCCCCGCGCGAGACCAGGTAGTAGCCGTTGAGGCCGAGCGGGCTCTCCGTCCAGGCGTAGGTGTGGCCCTCGGGAACCTTCAGAACCTTGGGCAGGCGCTGGTTGACCGGCCCCGGGGGCAGGTCGAGGAGCCGTTCCAGGCAGGCGTCGGCCAGGTCGAGGGAGACCTTCACCTGCTCCAGCAGCACCTCGAACCGGGCGTGGCAGTCTCCCGCCGACCGGGTGACGACCTTCACCGGCAGCTCGCCGTAGGCGAGGTAGGGCTCGTCCCTGCGCAGGTCGACGTCGACGCCCGCGGCGCGGGCGATCGGGCCGCTCACGCCGTACTGCATGATCGTCTCGCGGTCGAGGACGCCCACCCCGCGCGTGCGGGCGAGGAAGATCTCGTTCCCGGCGATCAGGTTCTCGATGTCGGGCAGCCGTCGCCGCACGTCGGCCACGGCCTGGGCGGCCCGGCCCGTCCACCCTGAAGGGATCTCCTCCTTGAGGCCGCCGACCCGGTTGAACATGTAGTGCATGCGCCCGCCGGAGATCTCCTCCATCACGGCCTGGAGGGTCTCGCGCTCCCGGAACGCGTAGAACATCGGGGTGATCGCACCCAGCTCCAGCGGGTAGGAGCCGAGGAACATCAGATGGCTGAGCACCCGGTTGAGCTCGGCCATCAGCGTGCGCGTCCAGACCGCCCTGACCGGCACCTCCATGCCGAGCATCCGCTCCACCGCGAGCACGACGCCCAGCTCGTTGGCGAACGCCGACAGCCAGTCGTGCCGGTTGGCCAGCACGATGATCTGCCGGTAGTCGCGGACCTCGAAGAGCTTCTCGGCGCCCCGGTGCATGTAGCCCACGATCGGCTCGGCCGCGCTGATCCGCTCCCCGTCCAGCGTGAGCCGCAGCCGCAGCACGCCGTGCGTGGACGGGTGCTGCGGTCCGATGTTGAGGATCATGTCCTCGGTCGCGAGCTCCTTGCCGTACGCCCCCCGCACGGCCTCGGCGCCCGCCCCCATACCCACGTTCAGCTCGCGGGGCGCGCCTTCAGTCATAGGGCCATGCTGTCACGTCAGCCGCGCGAGGCAAGATCCCGCAGGGCGTCGACCAACCGGTCGACGTGCTCGGAGGTCGTACCGATGCCGATGGAGGCGCGGACGGCGGAGGCGGTGACGTCGTCGCAGCCGCCGTCCTTGGCGCCCAGCAGGTGCCGTACGAAGGGGTGGGCGCAGAACTTGCCGTCGCGGACGCCGATGCCGTAGTCGCCGGACAGGGCCTCGGCGACCTCGCGGGCGGTGAAGCCGTCCACCACGAAGGAGACGATGCCGACGCGCGGGTGGTCCGGGCCCCACAGGGACAGCTCGTGGACGCCGGGGACGGAGGCGAGGCCCGCGCGCAGGCGGCCGAGGAGGCGCTCCTCCTCGCGGACCAGCGGGGTCCAGCCGGTGGCGGTCAGGGCGTCGCAGGCCGCGGCGAGCGCGACGGCGCCCAGCACGTTCGGGGTCCCGGCCTCGTGCCGGGCCTCGGGGTCGTCGTGCCACTCGGTGCCGTCGTCGTTCACGGCCTTCACCGCGCCGCCGCCCCGCAGGTACGGCTCGGCCTCGGCCAGCCAGTCGGAGCGGCCGATCAGCGCCCCGGTGCCGAACGGAGCGTAGAGCTTGTGGCCGGAGAAGACCACGTAGTCCAGGTCGAGCGCCGTCAGGTTGAGGCGGCGGTGCGGGACGAGCTGCGCGGCGTCGACGAGGACGCGGGCCCCGTGGCGGTGGGCGATGTGGGCCAGCGCGGCGATCGGCCAGAGCTCCCCGGTGACGTTGGAGGCGGCGGTCACGACCAGCAGCTTGGGACCGTCGATCGAGGCGAGGGCGTCGTCGGCGGCCCGGACGGCCTCGCCGGGGAAGGCCGGGGCCGCGAGCCGCACGGCCCGCGCCCAGGGCAGCAGCGAGGCGTGGTGCTCGGTGTCGAAGACCACGGCGGTGGTGCCCTCGGGCAGGCTGCGGGCCAGCAGGTTGGTGGCGTCCGTGGTGTTGCGGGTGAAGATCACGGAGTCGTCGGGACGGGCGCCGACGAAGGCGCGCACCGTGTGCCTGGCCTGCTCGTAGCGGGCCGTGGTCAGCTGGGACGCGTACCCGGCGCCACGGTGGACGCTGGAGTAGGCCGGGAGCGCGGCGGCGACGGCGGCGCTCACCGGCTCCAGACAGGGGGCGCTCGCGGCGTAGTCGAGGTTGGCGTAGCGGACGAGCCTGCCGCCCCTGACCGGGACCTCCAGGTCCGAGCCGAGCACGGCCGGGATCGGGCGTTCACCCGGCGTACGGGCCTGGAGGGAGCTCGCGTGAGCGGAGGCGGTGCTCTCGGGGGCGCTCGCCTGAGCGGAGGCGAGGCTCTCGGGGGTGCTGAGGATCGTCAGGGTGGACATGCCAGGGCTCCTTCGAGGTCATCGGACCCCAACCCGTGACACAGGTGCCTGGAGCCCGCGCTTGCCCGGCACACCTCGTGCCGGACCAGGTCCTCACCCGGGGCACCCCGCCGCGGACGCGAGGGTTGCCGGCCAGCGAGCCGGGGCTTGTCACTGGCACTCATGACCTACGGGGGAACTATAACCGACACTTCGCGGTGCCCCGCAAGTCCGAAACGTGATCAACCCGATATCGGAGCCTCGGGCGAGCGCCCGGCGAAGCGTGACGACCGGGACGAACGCCCATCGGGAGCTCTCGGCGAATTCGAGAGCGAAGTGTGATGAAAGAGAGGAACTCCGGGCGCCTCCCGGTCGTCCTGGCAGTCAGCCGAAGAAGCGTTCGGGCAGTTGGCCGACGGTGTGCTCCAAGCGCCGACCGACGAAGGAGAAAGCAATGGACTGGGTGACCAACCCGGAGATATGGATAGGGTTCTTCACCCTTGTCGCCCTGGAGATCGTCCTGGGGATCGACAACATCATCTTCATCTCGATCCTGGTGAGCAAGCTCCCGCCCGCACAGCGCGACAAGGCCCGCAAGCTGGGTCTCGCCGTCGCCCTGATCAGCCGCCTTCTGCTGCTGCTGGCGTTGTCGTGGGTGGTGAGGCTCACCGAACCGATGTTCGAGGTGTTCGGGCAGGGGATATCGGGGCGCGACCTGATCCTGATACTCGGAGGCCTGTTCCTGCTGGGCAAGAGCGTCCATGAGATGCACGGCAGCCTGGAGGGCGACTCCGGTCACTCCGACGGCAAGGTGGCCTCGTCCTTCACCTCGGTGATCATCCAGATCATGATCCTCGACGTCGTCTTCTCGCTCGACTCGGTGATCACCGCGGTCGGCATGGTCGACGAGATCGGCGTCATGATCGCGGCCGTCATCGTCTCGGTCATCGTGATGCTGGTCGCCTCCGGGCCGATCAGCCGCTTCGTGGAGCGGCACCCGAGCATCAAGATGCTCGCGCTGTCCTTCCTGGTGCTGATCGGTGTCGTTCTCATCGCCGAGGGATTCGAGCAGCACATCTCCAAGGGTTACATCTACTTCGCCATGGCGTTCTCGCTGCTGGTGGAGCTGCTGAACATCCGGATGCGCAAGGTGAGGCGCAAGCCGGTCGAGCTGCGCGCCCGCTACGAGGCCGGGAGTGACGCCGGTTCGGAGACCCCGGAAAGCGCAGGGACCCAGGAAAGCGCCGGGACCCAGGAGGCCCCGGTGAGCCAGGGAGCTCCGGCGGGCCGCGCCGACGAGCCCGCCGAGAGGGGGAAGCCGGACGAACGGGCCTGATCCTGGACCGGGGATTACGATGCTTACGTGCTCTTTGATCCCTGGAATCCGGAATTCGTCGCCCACCCCTACGACGTCTACGACGAGCTGAGGCGGGAGCGGCCGGTCAGCTTCTTCGAGCCGACCGGCCAGTGGCTGGTGGCCAGGCACGCCGACGTCAACGCGCTGCTGCGGGACCGCAGGCTCGGCCGCTCCTACCTGCACGTCGCCTCGCACCGGGAGTTCGGCAGGCCGGACGACCCCGGGTTCCAGGACCCGTTCTGGCGGGTGATCAGGGCGGGGATGCTCGACGTCGAGCCGCCGGTGCACACCAGGCTCCGGCGGCTGGTGTCGAAGGCGTTCACCCCCCGCATGGTCGAGGCGCTCCGCCCCAAGGTCGCCCGCATGGCCGGGGAGCTGGTGGACGCCTTCGTCGAGCGCGGCGGCGGGGACCTGATCGCCGAGGTCGCCGAGCCGCTCCCGGTCACGGTGATCGCCGAGATGCTCGGCGTCCCCGAGGCCGACCGGCACCTGCTGCGGCCCTGGTCGGCCGACATCTGCGGCATGTACGAGCTCCAGCCGTCGGTCGAGGCCCAGCACACGGCCGTACGGGCGGCCGAGGAGTTCTCCGCCTACCTCGTCGAGCTGGCCCGCGCCCGCAGGGCCGACCCCGGCGACGACCTGATCAGCGCGCTCGCCCTGGTGGCCGACGAGGGTGACAGGCTCACCGAGGAGGAGCTGGTCGGCACCTGCGTGCTGCTGCTCAACGCCGGGCACGAGGCCACCGTGAACGTCACCGGCAACGGCTGGTGGTCGCTGTTCCGCAACCCGGCCGAGCTGGACCGGCTCCGCGCCGACCACGCGCTGCTGCCCACGGCGGTCGAGGAGCTGATGCGCTGGGACACCCCGCTGCAGATGTTCGAGCGCTGGGTGCTGGAGGACATCTCGGTGGGCGGGGTCGACATCCCGCGCGGCGCCGAGGTGGCGCTGCTGTTCGGCTCGGCCAACCGCGACCCCGAGGTCTTCGCCGACCCCGCCCGCCTGGACGTGGGCCGGGCCGACAACCCGCACATCTCCTTCGGCGCCGGAATCCACTTCTGCCTGGGGGCGCCGCTGGCCAGGGTCGAGCTGATCGAGTCCTTCGGTGCCCTGCTGCGCAGGGCACCGAAGATGGAACTCGCCGCCGAGCCCTCCTGGGGCCCGGGTTACGTCATCCGGGGCCTGACCTCGCTCGACGTACGGGTCTGAAACCCGTCGCACACGGGTGACCCGTCACACACGGGTGTCGTCCCGAGCGACGGACGGTGCTCGCCCCCGGCGGTGAGCCCCCGGCGGTGAGCCCTCGGCGGTGAGCCCCGCCGGGCCGGCGCCGGTGTGGCGGGTCGACGGGGCTCTGAGACGGGCGTCGGTGTGGTGGGTCGGTGATGGCTCTGGGGACAGCCGGATGTCGGCGCGGTGGGTCAGCGGCGGCTCTGGGAGAGCCAGCCGAACCCGCCGAGGCCGCCCGCCGCGATGAGCTCCGCCTCCTCCGAGGCCCTGGCGAGGGCCTGCAGGTAGCCGCGCGGGTCGTTCCCGGCCTGCGCGACCGGGGGACGGCCCCCGGTGACGCCGAGGGCGCGCAACGCCTCGCGCTGCGTGGTCAGCGCCGTCGTGACGGCCCCGGCGCTCTCGCCGGAGGCCGCGCAGGCGTCGAGCGCCACGTGGGCGGTGATGTCGCACGAGCCGTCGGGCACGGGCGCGACCATCGCTCCGTCGCGGTATCCGGCCAGCGTGCCGTACGGCGGCCGGTCGTCCAGGGCGTGGGAGTAGTCGATCGCGACCGCCCGGCCGCGCGCCAGCCGTACGACCACCGACGCCCAGGCCCTGTCGCGCGGCCTGCCGATCTCGGCCCGCTCCCCGACGGCCCGCATCGGCCACCATCGGTCCAGCCAGGCGAGGTCCGCCTCGGAGGGCCTGCCGCCGAGGCGCTCCTCACCGTCGGTGACGTTGACCATGACGAGCCGGGGCCCGTCGGCCGTCTGCTCCGCGACATCGACCGGGACGTTGTCGAGCCACTCGTTGGCGATCACCAGCCCGTGGATCCCGTCCGGCGCGGCCCTCGCCCAGACGATCTCCTCGGGCAGCTCCGGCGGCCGGGACGCCAGGTCGACCGCCGTCACCCGCAGTCTCGACCGGAGCGCGGGCGGCGCCGCGGCCAGCACGCCGGCCGCCAGCTCGCCCTCGCCGGCGCCGATGTCGACCAGGTCGAGCGGATCGGGGCCGCCGAGCGCCTCGTCGACCGCGGCCAGCTCGCGCAGCACGGCCTCGGCGAAGACGGGGGAGGCACCGACCGATGTCCGGAAATGACTGGAGGGGCGCTCCCGGAGATAGAAGCCGCTTTCGCCGTAGAGCGCATGCTCCATCGCGGCACGCCAGGTGAGCCACACGCTCTCAGACGCTACCCGCCGGGGCGGGGGAACGAGATCGACTCGCGCTGACGCTTCGAGTGAATGCATGACTACATTCTGTCACCGGTTTGCGCGATCGTTGTCGACGCCGCGTCGGCGCGCCACCGCCCGGATCGCCGCGTGAGCCGGGCCCGCGGGTTCTCCGGCGGGTCCCGTAAGCTCCCGGTTCTTCCAGGCCAGACCTCCGGAGGTCCGCTACCGACCGCTACCGATGACGCGGCTTGCCACGGTTACGACGGCCTGGCCCGTTACGCTGGTCAATCGGGCACGGAGCCCCACATGGTCGAAGGACGGGACGTCATGGACGCAGTCGATCGCCCGGCACGGCTGGCCGTCGGAGTGGTTGGAGCGGGCAGGGTCGGTTCGGCGCTCGGCGCCGCGCTCGTCAGGGCGGGACACCGGGTGGTGGCGGCGAGCGGTGTCTCCGACGCCTCCAGGGAGCGGGCGGTCGAGCGGCTCGGGCTCGTCCCCACCCGGCCCGAGGACGTGGTGGCCGGTGCGGACCTCGTCCTGCTGACCGTCCCCGACGACGTGCTGCCCGGCCTGGTCTCCGGGCTGGTCGAGACGGGGGTCGACCTGCGCGGCAAGCTGGTGGCCCACACCAGCGGCGCGTACGGCCTGGCGGTGCTGAACCCGGCGATCAAGGCCGGGGCGCTGCCGCTGGCGCTGCACCCCGTGATGACCTTCACCGGCCGCGACGACGACCTGCGCCGCCTCACCGGGATCTCGTACGGGGTGACCGCCCCCGACCCGCTCCGCCCGGTGGCCGAGGCCCTCGTCATCGAGATGGAGGGCGAGCCGGTCTGGATCGCCGACGAGGACCGGCCGCTCTACCACGCGGCCCTGGCGCAGGCGGCCAACCACATGGTGACGCTCATCGCGGAGTCCTCGGAGCTGCTGGAGAGGATCGGCGTGGAGCAGCCGGGCCGGATGCTCGGCCCGCTGCTCGGCGCGGCCCTGGAGAACGTGCTGAGGCTCGGCATCGCCGGGCTGACCGGCCCGGTGGTGCGCGGCGACGCCGGGACCGTCCGCAGGCACGTGGACGCGCTGATCCTCGCCGCCCCCGAGGCGGCGGACGCCTACGTGGCGCTCGCCAGGCTCACCGCCGACCGGGCGCTGGCGGCCGGGCTGCTCAAGCCCGAGGCCGCGGAGCGCCTCCTGGACGCCCTGGGCGGCAACATATGGACCTGAGGGCCGTGTGTGGACGGAGAGCGGCCCGGGAGGCGACGCGCGGCCCTGAGGGCCCGTGGGGCACCGGAGCGGCCGGGAGCGACGTACGGCCTCGGGACGGCGGGAGCGGCCCGGGGGGCGGCGTGCGGTTCCCGGGTCCTCGCCGTGCCGCCCCGGTGCCCGCTCCGGCGACCCGATCCGGTTAGCTGACCGGGTGAGCCGAATCCGTCCGGCGAAGGCAACCGGCGGATTCCGATGACCGTCATTCCTCTCCGGCCCGGGAGCCGGAGCACCCCCGGGAGGTTCCAGTGATCGTGGCGGACGACCGCGCAGGGCTGCTCAAGGCTCGCGAGACACTGGGGATCGGCGCGGGAGCCTCCTCGGGGGGGAGCGCGCTCGCGCTCGTGCCGACCATGGGCGCGCTGCACGAGGGGCACCGCTCGCTCATCCGGCTGGCCCGCGAGAGGGCCGCGCACGTGGCGGTGAGCATCTTCGTGAACCCGCTCCAGTTCGGGCCTGCCGAGGACTTCTCCCGCTATCCCCGTACGTTCGACGCCGACGTCGAGATCTGCGAGGCCGAGGGGGTGAGCGTGGTGTTCGCCCCCTCGGCCGAGGACATGTACCTGCCGGACAGGCAGGTCGGCGTCTCCGCGGGCGGGATGGGGTCGGTAGTCGAGGGGGAGTTCAGGCCCGGCCACCTCGACGGGGTGCTGACCGTGGTGCTGAAGCTGTTCAACCTGGTCCAGCCGGACGTGGCGGTGTTCGGGCAGAAGGACGCCCAGCAGCTCGCGGTGATCCGCAGGATGGTCGCCGACCTGAACCTGCCGGTCTCGATCGTCGGCGGGCCCACGGTCCGCGAGCCGGACGGCCTGGCGCTGTCCAGCCGCAACCGCTACCTGTCGCCGGAGGACCGGGTGACGGCCCTGGCCCTGTCCCGCGCCCTGACGGCGGGGTCCGCTCGGCGCGCGCCCGCGGAGATCCGCCGAACCGCGCTCGCCGTCCTGGAGGCCGAGCCGTCGCTGGCGCTCGACTACCTGGTCCTGGTCGACCCCGCGACCTTCGCGGAGGTCGGCGACGACCACGCCGGTGAGGCGATCCTCGCGGTGGCCGCCAGGGTGGGCTCCACCAGGCTGATCGACAACGTCACGCTCGCCGCCGGCTGACTCCGGGCCGCTCGCCGGTGAGGACCGGTGAGCGGTGAGCGGTGAACGGCTGATGATGGGCAGCCCACGCGGGCCGGTGCGCGGCCGGCGGTGGCCGGTGGTTGGTGCGCGGCTGACGGTGGCCGGTGCGCGGCCGGCGCGGGCCGGTGGCCGGTGAGCCGTCGCGTACGTCCCTAAGCTCCCTAAGCTGCTGTTATCTCAAGGTTCGGGTGAAATGTCCCACCCCGGGGAACAGCCGCTTCGCGGGCCACGTTATCGTCACACTGACGAAATGAACGGCCTCTAATGAACCCCGCGAGGAGGCGGCTATGAGCATCCCGGCCATTCCCCAGAGGTTGACCGCTCCGGCTCCGGGCTGGACGGTACGGGCGGACGTGGTCGTGGTGGGCTCCGGCGTCGCCGGCCTCACCCTGGCGCTGCGCTACGCCGCCCTCGAACCCGGGGCGAAGGTCCTGGTCGTCACCAAGGACGTCCTGTCGTCCGGCTCCACCCGCTGGGCCCAGGGCGGCATCGCCGCCGTGCTCGACCCGAGGGACACCCCCGAGGAGCACCTGTCCGACACGCTCGTCGCCGGAGTGGGCCTCTGCGACGAGGAGGCCGTCCGGGTCCTGGTGACGGAGGGGCCCGACGCGCTGCGCGGGCTGATCGCGGTGGGCGCCCGGTTCGACACCGACGCCACGGGGACGCTCCAGCTCACCAGGGAGGGCGGCCACCGCCGCGACCGCATCGTGCACGCGGGCGGCGACGCCACCGGGGCCGAGGTGCAGCGGGCACTCGTCCAGGCCGTCGCGGAGTCGGACATCGAGGTGATCGAGCACGCGCTCGTCCTCGACCTCCTCAAGGACGCCGAGGGCCGTACCGCCGGGGTGACCCTGCACGTCATGGGCGAGGGCGAGCGCGACGGGGTGGGCGCGGTCACGGCGGGGGCCGTGGTGCTGGCCACCGGCGGCATGGGCCAGGTCTACGCCGCCACCACCAACCCCGTCGTCTCCACCGGCGACGGGGTGGCGCTCGCGCTGCGCGCGGGAGCCGTCGTCAGGGACCTGGAGTTCGTCCAGTTCCACCCGACCGTCCTGTGGCTCGGCGAGGACTCCACCGGCCAGCAGCCGCTGGTCTCCGAGGCGGTCAGGGGCGAGGGCGCGGTGCTCGTCGACGCGGACGGCACCCCGTTCATGCGGGACGTCCACGAGCTCGCCGACCTCGCCCCCCGCGACGTCGTGGCCAAGGCGATCATGCGGCGGATGCGCGCCACCGGCGCCGACCACGTCTATCTCGACGCCCGCCACTTCGGCGAGGAGAAGTGGCGCACCCGCTTCCCGACGATCCACGCGGTCTGCCTGGAGCACGGCATCGACCCGGTCACCCAGCTCGTCCCCGTCGCGCCCGCCGCCCACTACGCCAGCGGCGGCGTCCGCGCCGACCTGCGCGGCCGTACCAGCGTGCCCGGCCTGTACGCGTGCGGCGAGGTCGCGTGCACCGGCGTGCACGGCGCCAACCGGCTGGCCTCCAACTCCCTGCTCGAAGGCCTGGTCTTCGCCGGGCGCATCGCCGCCGACATCCACGCGGTACGGACCGCACGCGCCGGGAACGCGACGCCCGCGGCGAGCGAGCCGGCCCCCGACGACCGGCCCACCGGCCTGATCGACCCCAGGGCCCGCAGCAGGATCCAGGCGCACATGAGCCGGGGGGCGAGCGTGCTGCGCGGCCAGGAGTCCCTGGGAGAGGTCGCCAGGGCCCTGATGAACCTCAGGTGGACCCCGGTGACGGTCGAGCCCTGTACCGAGTCCTGGGAGACCACGAACCTGCTGACGGTCGCCTCCGCGCTCGTGGCGGCCGCCCGCGAGCGCCGGGAGACCCGGGGCTCCCACTGGCGGGAGGACTTTCCCGAGCGCGACGACGACCGGTGGCTGGGCCACCTCGACACCACCCTGACAGCGGAGGGACCCGCCATGACATACGTACCGCACGGGCGGCACGCGACCGCGTTGCCGGCCCAGGTGGAGAACGACCTGATCGAGGCGGGCCTGGACCCGGCGGCGGTGACCGCGATCCTGGAGGCCGCCGAGGCCGAGGACCTGCAGGAGGCGGGCGACGTCACCAGCCTCGCCACCATCCCCGCGGACCAGACGGCCACCGCCGACGTGGTGGCCCGCGAGGACGGCGTGGTCGCGGGGCTGGCCGTGGCCGAGGGCGCGTTCTCCCACCTCAGCCGGGGCCGCCTGGTGACCGAGCGCAGGGTCAAGGACGGCGAGCGCGTCGTCCGGGGCGACGTGCTGATGACCGTCACCGGTCCTGCCCGGGACCTGCTGACCGCCGAGCGCACCGTGCTCAACCTGCTCACCCACCTGTCCGGCATCGCGACCCTGACCGGCCGCTGGGTCCTGGCCGTCGAGGGGACCGGGGCCCGGATCAGGGACAGCCGCAAGACGCTGCCCGGACTGCGCGCCCTGGAGAAGTACGCCGTCCGGTGCGGCGGCGGAACCAATCACCGGATGTCGCTTTCGGACGCCGCGCTGATCAAGGACAATCACGTGGTGGCCTCGGGCGGGGTCGCGGAGGCGTTCCGTGCTGTTCGTGACGCCTACCCCGGCCTGCCGATCGAGGTCGAGGTCGACCGGATCGACCAGATCGAGCCGGTGCTGGCCGAGGGAGCGGAGGAGATCCTGTTGGACAATTTCACCGTCGAGGAGCTGACGCGGGCCGTACGGCTGGTGGACGGCCGGGCGCGGCTGGAGTCCAGCGGGGGGCTCACCCTCCAGGTCGCTCGTGACGTGGCCGAAACAGGTGTTGACTACCTTGCCGTGGGCGCGCTCACGCACTCGGCACCGGCGCTGGACATCGCCTTGGACCTTCGGGGGAATTGATGCTGCTTGCCATCGACGTCGGCAACACCCACACCGTGCTCGGGCTCTTCGAGGGTGAGGACGTCATCGAGCACTGGCGGATCGCCACGGACGCCCGGCGCACGGCGGACGAGATCGCCGTCGTGCTCCAGGGGTTGCTCGGGCAGTCGCCGCTGCTCAAGGGCGCCGACGTCAACGGCATCGTGATCTGTTCCACCGTCCCCTCGGTGCTCAACGAGATGCGCGAGATGTGCCGCCGCTACTACGGCGACGTGAACGCGGTGATCGTCGAGCCCGGGGTCCGCACCGGGGTGCCGGTCCGGATGGACAACCCGAAGGAGGTCGGCAGCGACCGCATCGTCAACGCGCTGGCGGCCATCCAGCTGTACGGCGGGCCGTGCGTCATCGTCGACTTCGGGACCGCGACCTCCTTCGACGCCGTCTCCGCCAAGGGTGAGTACGTCGGCGCGGTGACCGCCCCCGGCATCGAGATCTCGGTGGACGCGCTCGCCGCGGCCGGGGCGCAGCTGCACAAGGTGGAGCTGATCCGCCCCCGCTCGGTGATCGCCAAGAACACCGTCGAGGCGCTCCAGGCCGGCATCATCTACGGCTTCGCCGGCCAGGTGGACGGGATCGTCGAGCGGATGGCGGCCGAGCTCGCCGTCGACCCCGACGACGTCACCGTGGTCGCCACCGGCAGCGCGGCGCCGCTCGTGGTGAGCGAGGCGCGCTCGATCGACATGCACGAGCCCTGGCTCACGCTGATCGGCCTGCGGCTGATCTACCACCGCAACGCCCCCTGAGGACACCGCGGCACGTCAGAGGGCGCCGCGGCACGTCGGGCACGCCGCGGCACGGAGAGAACACCCTCTCCCCGTGCCGCGAACCGGCTCCCCGCGCGGCACGACCCGTTGCCCGCGTGCCGCGCGACCGGCTTCCCACGCCGTACGACAGGCTCTCCCCGCCGCGCGACCGGCGAACTCACGGGGTTCGCCGCATCGGTACCCTTTGGAACTGTGACCGATGACGTGACGAATCCCGCCGAGGATCTGCCCGAGCAGATGCGCGTACGCCGGGAGAAGCTCGACCGCCTCCGTTCCGAGGACGTCGACCCCTACCCGGTGAACTTCCCGCGCACCGCGACCAACGCCGAGATCCGCCAGAAATACGCTGATCTCTCCGCTGACACCGCGACGGGCGACAAAGTGGGCGTCACCGGCCGCGTGATGCTGTCCAGGACCGGCGGCAAGCTCTGCTTCGCCACCCTCCGCGACGGCTCCGGCGACCTCCAGGTCATGATCTCCCTGGACAAGGTGGGCGAGGAGTCCCTGGCCGCGTGGAAGCGCGACGTCGACCTCGGCGACCACGTGGGCATCGAGGGTGAGGTGATCACCTCCCGCAGGGGCGAGCTGTCCATCCTCGCCGACCGCTGGGCGATCACCTCGAAGTGCCTGCGCCCGCTGCCGGAGAAGCACGCCGGGCTCACCGACCCCGAGGCGCGGGTCCGCCAGCGCTACGTCGACCTCATCGTCAACGACGAGGCCAGGAAGCTCGCCTACACCCGCAGTGCCGTGGTCCGGGCCGTCCGCGACTTCTGGCACGAGGAGGGCTACCTGGAGGTCGAGACGCCGATGCTCCAGCCGATCCACGGCGGAGCCACGGCCAGGCCCTTCAAGACCCACATCAACGCGTACGACATGGAGCTCTACCTCCGCATCGCGATCGAGCTCTACCTCAAGCGGCTGGTGGTCGGCGGGCTGGAGAAGGTCTTCGAGATCAACCGCAACTTCCGCAACGAGGGCGCCGACTCCACCCACAACCCCGAGTTCACGATGCTGGAGGCGTACGGCACGTATCTCGACTACAACGACATCGCCGACCTCACCCAGCGGATGATCCAGAAGGCCGTGCTGGCCGCTCTCGGCCACTCCGTGGTCGTGCACGAGGGCCAGGAGATCGACCTCGGCCTGGCGAAGTGGCCGCGGATCACCCTGTACGGGTCGGTCTCCGAGGCGCTGGGCGAGGAGGTCACCACCGAGACGCCCCTGGAGCACGTCCGCAAGCTCGCGGACGCGCGGGAGATCCACTGGGACGCCAAGTGGGGCCAGGGCAAGCTGGTCCAGGAGATCTTCGAGGCCCTCGTCGAGCACACGCTCGTCCAGCCCACGTTCGTCATGGACTACCCGCTGGAGACCTCCCCGCTGGCCCGCGTCCACCGGGACAACCCGCTCCTCACCGAGAAGTGGGACCTGATCGGCTTCGGCACCGAGCTGGGCACCGGCTACTCGGAGCTGAACGACCCGATCGAGCAGCGCCGCCGTCTCACCGAGCAGTCCATGCTCGCCGCGGGCGGCGACGTCGAGGCCATGCAGCTTGACGAGGACTTCCTCACGGCCCTGGAATATGCGATGCCGCCCACCGGTGGCATGGGCCTCGGCATCGACCGCCTCATCATGGCCTTCACGGGCAAGAACATCCGCGAGACCATCCTGTTCCCGCTGGTCAAGCCGACCACCTGAGCCAGGCGGGCGGACGATCTCCCTGCCACGGTGGCGCCGCGCCGGGCACTTCCCGGCCCGGCGCCACCGTCATGAGGGGCTGTCCCGCCCTCTGGCGACGGTGTGTTCCCGGGCAGGACCACTCCCGGACCGAGACCGGCCGACGACCCCGTTCGCCGCCCGGGACGTGCTCCCGGTCGCGGCTCCGGTCACCGCTTGGAACGCGTTCCCAGTCGCGGCTCGGGACGTGACCCCGGTTACCGCTCGAAGCGCGAGCCCTGTGGCCACTCGCGGTCGGGCCGAGGCCCGGCGGGGCCCACACCGCCCACACGGGACGGCGGGTTCGAGGAGCGCCCGGAGAGCCTGACCAGCCGAGCCGCGCCGAGTGGCGCGGTCAACGTCCCGCTCCCGTCAAGCGGCTCCGTCACCCCTCCGCTCCCACCGGGCGGCCCCGTCACCGTCCCACCCCGCCGATCGGCGTCCTGCGCGGTCTCGCGCCGGTGGGTGCGAACACGAACCGGAGCGCGAGCCGTGCGCGGCCGGGGCGCGCCGGAGTGGTTCCCCTACCGTCTCCGGGCCGTCCTCGCAGGAGAGTCACCCCGAGGCGCCGGGGCGCATCGCTCTCGTGAAAGGTTCACGGATCGGGATGATTCCCCGTGGAAGTGCTCGGGGCGTCGGGGCGGATCCGGTGGGCGGGAAACGGTCGCCGAGCACATGGTCTCACCGGCTCCGCTGGTCCGCGCAATATCGGACGCGTTTCCGCATGGTGCAGATATCCCTTTCCAGTATGTCCAATATCGCCCAACGGTCCGCCGTTACCACGTGATACTTCGCGAATGCCGCAAAGCCTCGCCCTTGACCCTCATATTTCCGCGTTTTCCGTGGCGTGTGGTCAAGGCGCTGAGGCATGGTCGCCGGAGAGCACGGGGAAGAGATCAATTTTTGCCGGGAAATGCGGGCGGGCCGGGATCCCCGGGGGATCGGCTTCGGAGCGCCCGGTGAGACGGCGGTTCCGGCGAAACCTTGTTCTGCCAGGACTTCGATCGTCGCAGCCAGGGGGTGCTTGCCGGCTCGTGCCTGGGCTCGATCATGACATAGCCGCAAAGGCACTGACATATCATGAGTACTTCACGTAGCGCCTGCTATGTCAATACTGGACGCACGCTATGAAGAGTGGAACTTGACGACCTTTGAACAAGGCGTTTACCGTTCCTGGCGGACGGTATTCATTTCCGGCGTCTCGCACCCGGTTTCCAGAGTGGGGGGAGTGACTCTTGATGGCATATCCAGAAGTGGATTCACGCCATGGCGACAGCCCCCTGGGCATGAGCGAAATCGGTCTCAGTGACGACGACCTCGTGCTGCTGGCTGAGCTCGCCAAGGGTGTCACGGTCGATCGGGTAGGGCGTCGCCTCGACATCAGTGGCCGGACGGTCAGGCGCAGGCTGAGAGGCATCTGCGACCGCATCGGCGTGGCCACGGCGATCGAGGCCGTGGCCTGGGCGGCTCGCCGTCGCCTGATCTGACGCGTCGCCGCGTGTCCGGCAGGTCGGGCCGGACACGCGTGCGAGCCGACGGCCCGGACAGGCCACACTCGTCCGAACCGACAGGCTGGACAGGCCACACGCGTGCGAGCCGGCGGCCCGGACGGGTCACCCCCGCCCGAACCGACAGGCCGGACAGGCCACTCCCACCCGGTCGGCGGCCCGGACGGGTCACCCCCGCCCGAGTCGACAGGCCTGACAGGCCACCCCGTCCGAGTCGACAGGCCTGACAGGCCCCCGCCCGAGCCGACAGTCTGGGAAGGCCGCCCGCCCGGTCGGAAACCGTTTCGAGCCACACCGCTCCGGCCGGGAGCCGGCGGCTCAGGCGGCGATGCGGACGCCTCCGGCGAAGGGCCGGTTGTCGATCGTGGTGATGTGGATGACGTCACCGGTCCGGGGCGCGTGGACCATCAGGCCCGCGCCGATGTAGATCCCGACGTGGTGCAGGTCGCTGTAGAAGAAGACCAGGTCGCCGGGGCGCAGCTCGTTCCTGGAGACGTGGGTGCCCGCCGTCCACTGGTCGCCGGTGTAGTGCGGCAGGCTGATGCCGACCTTCTGGTAGGCCCACATGACCAGGCCGGAGCAGTCGAAGGAGTTGGGCCCCTCGGCACCCCAGACGTACGGCTTCAGCTGCTGGGTGAGCGCCCAGCGGGCGGCCTCCGCGCCCTTGCCGCTGCCCACGATGGGCACGTCCGTCTTCACCCGGGCGCCCCGGTTGCTGACGGCCCTGGTGCGGACCTCGCTGAACAGGTCGCTCTCGACCCGGTCGACCAGCCGCTCGATCCTGGTCCGGTTGCCGTCGATCTCCGCGAGGAGCTTCTTGACCTCCGCCGTCCTGGCCTTGGCGCCGGCCTGGGCCCGCTCGGCGGCCGCGATCGCCCGGCTCACCTGGGCGAGCTCCTCGCTCTGCTGCTGCTGGAGCGCGTAGTTGGTGGTGGCCTGGTCGAGAAAGGCGTCGGGATCGGTGGCCTGCGTGAAGGCGAGCCCGGAGTTCAGGCCGCCCGACATGTAGGTGCTCTGCGCCAGGAGGGTGGCCTTGGTGCGACGGGACGCCAGCTCGGACTCGCTCGACGCGAGGATCTTCTTGGCGCTCTCCGCGGCCCGCTGGGCCTGCCTGAGCTTGACCCGCTCGCCGTTGTAGCGCTCCGCGAGCGTGCCGATCTCCTGGTGCAGTTTCTCGGCCTGCTTGGCCAGCTGCTGGAGGCTGGGCTCGGGGTCCGCGGTGGCGGACACCAGCGGGGTGCCGAGGGTCAGGGTGGCGAATGCCAGGCCGACGACCGCCATGCGACGGCGCAGCCCTCGCGGCGCGCGTTCTCGACCGCGGGTGTCGTGACCCGCCCGCTCTCCTCCGAGGTCGCGCGTGCGCTTCACCAATGGGCTCCTCTCTCGGCCGCCTACCGGGTTAGCTGACGGGTTCGGGCCGGAGGCAGCCCTACCGGGTGCGCCGGTGGCACTCGGATTCACCCCGGAGGACGTGGTGGGTCCCCGGTTCCCCACGCGGGAGGATTCGGCGGGTCAGGCTTTTCACATCTCTGACATCGAGCACGGAGATTAGTGCACCTGTGGTTCATGCTCAACCAGAACTGCGAATTCAGTAGAGGTTTCGCAACCGAGGTGTCACGAAAAGATCACACCGCAATATGATCAACATGGCCATTACGCAGGCTTTGCCTTCCAAGTGACGGGTGGGACGAGGGGTCTTCCCAGGTCCGGGACCGTGCCAAAGGTGAGTTGAGGCACACGGGAGGTGTCGCGTACCGAGAGTGGTAAAGCGATCGCCAACGGTCATGAGCGGCCCGCGGGTCGCGAGTTAAGGATGAGCCGTAATCAAAGACCGGTGAGGACGTACGCTGAACGGTCATGGAGCAGCTTGCTGAGCATTCTCCCGTGCCGGTCGTCAGCGCCCCCGGCGGCGGGGAGCGGCGTGCCGGATCCACGGAGGCGGAGCGGGGCGCGCCCGAGGCCGGGACGGGCCCCGAGGTCCCCGAGATCCCCGAGATCACGGTCCGCCGCGCACGCACCCCGGACGTCCGCGCCGTCAGACGGCTCGTCGACACCTACGGCGGTGCCGGCCCGCGCCTGCTGGCGAAGGCCACCGTGACCCTGTACGAGGACGTCCAGGAGTTCTGGGTCGCCACCGACGCGGAGGGGACGGTGATCGGCTGCGGGGCCCTGCACGTCCTCTGGGAGGATCTGGCCGAGATCCGCACCGTCGCCGTCGACCCGACCCGCAGGGGGCTGGGAATCGGCCACCGGATCGTCTCCGCGCTCATCCGCACGGCCGCCGAGCTCGGCCTGCGCCGGGTCTTCTGCCTGACCTTCGAGGTCGACTTCTTCGCCCGGCATGGATTCCGGGAAATCCAGGGCACACCCGTCGCCCCGGAGGTCTACGCGGAACTTCTCGCCTCCTACGACGAGGGTGTGGCGGAGTTCCTCGATCTGGAACACGTCAAGCCCAACACCTTGGGAAACACCCGGATGCTGCTGCATCTGACACGTGAGCCCGACTCTGATGACTTTAGAGCTGACTGATCGGAAAGGTGACTGTTGATACCTATATCGATACCTTGTGCAGCAGCATGCATGTGCGTCTGACATTTGCCACATGCGCAGTCTAAGTGAGGTGACGCGGTGAGCACCGGACAGCCGCCGTATCGACAGGATGATCCCGACCGCGATCGCACACCGTCGGGGCAGCCGGATTACGGACAGCACAACGTGGGTCGAGCCCCTGGCGAACTCGACCCCGACGTGACAGTTGTGGGATATCGATCGGAGGCCTCACAGCCGAACACCGGCCCAGGGCAGAGCCAGCCCGGTTACGGCCAGCAGGGCTACGGGCAGCAGCAGTACGGCCAGCAGGGGTACGGTCAGCAGCCCGACTACGGGCAGCAGGGGTACGGGCAGCAGCAGGGGTACGGGCAGCAGAGCGGTGGGACGGGGGCGTACGGGCAGCAGCCCGGCTACGGCCAGCAGTCCTCCCACGACCAGGGTTACGGCCAGCAGGGCGGGACCGGCGCGTACGGGCAGCAGGGTGGCACGGGGGCGTACGGGCAGCAGCCCGGATACGGCCAGCAGCCCACCCACGACCAGGGTTACGGCCAGCAGCCGGGCTATGGCCAGCAGCCCGGCTACGGGCAGCAGCAGCCCCAGCCCGGTTACGGCCAGCAGCCCGACTACGGCCAGCAGCAGTACGGCAAGCAGCCCGACTACGGGCAGCAGCAGTACGGCCAGCAGGGTTACGGCCAGCAGCCCGACTACGGGCAGCAGGGCTACGGCCAGCAGCAGCCCGCGTACGGGCAGCAGGGCTACGGTCAGCCGTACGGCGGTCCTCCCGGGGCCCCGGCCCCGCTCGCCGAGTGGTGGCAGCGCCTGGTGGCGAGGATCGTCGACGGGGTCATCCTGGCGATCCCGCTGTTCATCGTCAACGCGGTGATCACCGCCATTGTCGTGACGCCCGTCGACTTCAACCTGGAGACGGGCGCCATCTCGGGAGGGGGCTTCTTCCTCGCGAGCCTGCTCACCTCGCTGATCACCGCGGCCATCTACGTGGCCTACGAGTTCTTCATGCTCAGCCGCGGCGGGCAGACGGTCGGCAAGATGGTCATGGGCATCAAGGTCGTGCCGGTCGGCGGCGTCCTGCCGCCCGGCGGGCTCAGCTCCGACACGGCGCTCAAGCGCGCGGGCGTGCTCTGGGGGCCCTACGGCCTGACCTGGATCCCGCTCGCGGGCTTCGTCGCCTACGTCTTCTATCTCGTGAACGTCCTGTGGCAGCTGTGGGACAAGCCGCTGAAGCAGGCCCTGCACGACAAGGTCGCCTCGACGGTCGTCGTCAAGATCAAGTAGTTCCCTGAATAACGGGGCCGGCGGTTGAACCGCCGGCCCCGTTTTCACGTACGGGTGAGAAAACGAGGGGTCTTAGGGGCCACGTATGGGTCTCGGGGTCCGGGGGCCGCGGAAGCGCGAAACCATTTGCCGCATCCTGAGCAACGCGGGGGAACTTATGACCGAGTCTCGCCCCGCCCACCGGAATATTCGCGTACGGTGCCCACAACGGGCTCACCGGTGCCCGCGGGTCTCCTATGAGGCGTCAATGCCGCATCCACCGCCGTCGGGGGTTCGCGCACTACTCACCGAATGGTCGGCCCGG
Organism: Streptosporangium sp. NPDC002721; assembly: GCF_042888905.1. Classification (NCBI taxonomy): domain Bacteria; kingdom Bacillati; phylum Actinomycetota; class Actinomycetes; order Streptosporangiales; family Streptosporangiaceae; genus Streptosporangium; species Streptosporangium sp. NPDC002721. Next base: position 198,672 of record NZ_JBIAQI010000017.1, on the reverse strand, counting down.
CGCGCCTCCGGCATCCTCGGCGATCTCGTGCCGGATTCTCTTCTTCGCCTTGCGCCGCGCGTTCAGGACAGCCGGTGAAGGCCTTCTTACGGACCCGGATCGGAGGCGCGTGGTGTTGGCGGGGTTGTCCGAGGAGTCCATCGCGTTTGGTGGTTATACGGTCTACGACTATGTACTCCGTGCCAGAGCGGGTCGTACTCTTGGCGAGAAAGTGTTGAAGATCCGTCTTGTTCCATACGCTTGCGTCACATCGGCTCACACCGGGGTGATGAAGCGAGCGGCTCTCCGTCCGGGTGTTCCGCCGACGGCGGGTATTCCCGTGTTGAACCCGCTCGCGCCGATCTCCGGTTCCATGGCAAGGTGCTCTTCGTCCCGCCCGGCCGGCCCCTTCATCAGGGGTTTCGGCGCAGGGAGCTCGACGGCGCGGCGGCCGCGAACCCGCCTGGCATTGGTATTACCGAGACGGTGATGATCACCTGATCGCCCCGTTGGTTTTTCCTCGCGGCTTTACGGCCGCAACCGGTAAGGCGGCTGGAGAGAAGCATTAGGCTGGAGAGAGACGGACATGGTCGCCCCTGCTGACGCACGTCGCCGGCCGGTGGCGCTATGGTCATCTGTGGGCGGTTCCAGACCGATCGGGCGTGCCTGCGCGGCCCGGGAGTCGCCACCACATTTCCATGGTCCCCAGAAAGCCACCCACGGTGCGGAGCGAGGACGAATGTACGACGTATTGTCCGCGTTGATACCCCCGGCGGTCGTCGGCGGGGCCTTCATCTTCGGAGTTGTCAAGCTACTTCGGAGTGAAGCCGTCGGCCGACGACCGGCAAAACGACCCGACCCCGAGTCGCAGAAGAGCTGATCCACGGGAGCCTCGACTGCGAGTCTCGGTTGCCTGTGAGAATCGCCGGGCTCCTGGAATTGCCGCTCTTCGATCGCGGGTATATGTTTAGCTTGCGAATGAAACAATACCCGCGAAAGGATTGTGTAGATGGCCAAGCAGATCCAGGAGATTCTCATCGACGACCTCGATGGGGGCGAGGCCAATGAGACTGTCGCCTTCGCGATTGACGGCACCAGCTATGAGATTGACCTGAGTGACGTTAACGCGAAGAAGCTCCGTGACTCCCTGTCGCCTTTCGTGCAGAGCGCCCGCCGGTCGGGCGCCCTGGCTCCCCGTCGCCGCCGCGCAGGCGGAGCGCGGGCGCTCACGCGAGAGAAGAGCGCCGACATCCGGGCGTGGGCGAAGGCTCACGGCCTCAATGTCAGCGAGCGCGGTCGAATCGCCTCCAAGATCGTCGAAGAGTACGAGCGGGCTCACTAGATCGGCTCTGTGGATCGAGTGAATCATGCGGTTATGGCGGTCACGGTGGGGTCCGGTGGCGGCCATGACCGCATGATGCGTTTCGCCGACAGACAAACGTCGTTCGCTTGCGGCGTAGCGGGAACATCCCGCCCCTCGTAAGTAGTTGGATGGAGGGTGAACGCCCTGCTCTCGGGGAACGTCTTCTGCATAGAGCGGTCGCCGGGTCGGGGCTACCATGCGGGATGACAGGGCTCGGATATCCCGGACCTGCCTGACCGCTCTGTGAGGAGCGACGAGATGTTCGAGAGGTTCACCGACCGCGCACGGCGGGTTGTCGTCCTGGCCCAAGAAGAGGCCCGGATGCTCAACCACAACTACATCGGTACGGAGCACATTCTTCTTGGCTTGATCCATGAAGGTGAAGGCGTTGCCGCCAAGGCTCTGGAGAGCCTCGGCATCAGTCTTGAAGGTGTGCGTCAGCAGGTCGAGGAGATCATCGGCCAGGGTCAGTCTGCGCCGTCGGGGCACATTCCGTTCACCCCGCGTGCCAAGAAGGTCCTTGAGCTTTCGCTCCGCGAAGCCCTGCAACTGGGACACAACTACATCGGCACCGAGCACATCCTGCTCGGCCTCATCCGTGAGGGCGAGGGCGTCGCCGCCCAGGTGCTGGTGAAGCTGGGGGCCGATCTCAACCGGGTCCGCCAGCAGGTCATCCAGTTGCTCCACGGCTACCAGGGCAAGGAGCCGGCCGCCGCGGGCGGCCCGACCGAGGCCGCGCCGTCGACCTCCCTTGTGCTGGACCAGTTCGGCCGCAACCTGACCCAGGCCGCTCGTGAGGGCAAGCTCGACCCGGTCATCGGTCGGGAGAAGGAGATCGAGCGGGTCATGCAGGTCCTGTCCCGCAGGACCAAGAACAACCCGGTCCTGGTGGGCGAGCCCGGCGTCGGCAAGACCGCCGTCGTGGAGGGCCTGTCCCAGAAGATCGTCAAGGGCGAGGTGCCCGAGACCCTCAAGGACAAGCAGCTCTACACCCTCGACCTGGGCGCCCTGGTGGCCGGTTCCCGCTACCGCGGTGACTTCGAGGAGCGGCTGAAGAAGGTCCTCAAGGAGATCCGCACCCGAGGCGACATCATCCTGTTCATCGACGAGCTCCACACGCTCGTCGGCGCGGGTGCCGCCGAGGGCGCGATCGACGCCGCCAGCATCCTCAAGCCGATGCTGGCCCGGGGCGAGCTGCAGACCATCGGGGCCACCACCCTCGACGAGTACCGCAAGCACCTGGAGAAGGACGCGGCGCTCGAGCGGCGCTTCCAGCCGATCCAGGTGGCCGAGCCCAGCCTCAGCCACACGATCGAGATCCTCAAGGGCCTGCGCGACCGCTACGAGGCACACCACCGCGTCTCCATCACGGACGGCGCCCTGGTGGCCGCCGCGCAGCTGGCCGACCGCTACATCAGCGACCGGTTCCTGCCCGACAAGGCGATCGACCTCATCGACGAGGCCGGCTCGCGCATGCGCATCCGCCGCATGACCGCGCCGCCGGACCTTCGCGAGTACGACGAGAAGATCGCCAACGTGCGGCGCGACAAGGAGTCCGCGATAGACGCGCAGGACTTCGAGAAGGCCGCCGCGCTGCGCGACCAGGAGAAGCAGCTCCAGCTCAAGCGCGAGCGCCGCGAGAAGGAGTGGAAGGCCGGCGACATGGACGTCGTCGCCGAGGTCACCGAGGAGCTCATCGCCGAGGTCCTGGCGACCGCCACCGGCATCCCGGTCTTCAAGCTCACCGAGGAGGAGTCCCAGCGGCTGCTCCGCATGGAGGACGAGCTGCACAAGCGGATCATCGGTCAGGACGACGCCATCAAGGGTCTGTCCCGCTCGATCCGCCGCACCCGCGCCGGTCTGAAGGACCCGCGCCGTCCGGGTGGCTCGTTCATCTTCGCCGGCCCGTCCGGTGTCGGTAAGACCGAGCTGTCCAAGGCGCTGGCCGAGTTCCTGTTCGGGGACGAGGACGCGCTGATCATGCTGGACATGTCGGAGTTCATGGAGAAGCACACCGTCTCCCGCCTGTTCGGCTCGCCTCCCGGCTATGTCGGGTACGAGGAGGGCGGGCAGCTGACGGAGAAGGTGCGGCGCAAGCCGTTCTCGGTCGTCCTGTTCGACGAGATCGAGAAGGCCCACCCCGACATCTTCAACTCGCTGCTGCAGATCCTGGAGGACGGTCGCCTGACCGACGCCCAGGGCCGGGTGGTCGACTTCAAGAACACCGTCATCATCATGACGACGAACCTCGGCACCCGCGACATCTCCAAGGGCCAGGGCGTCGGCTTCGCGAAGAACAACGACGCCGAGTCCAACTACGACCGGATGAAGTCCAAGGTCCAGGAGGAGCTCAAGCAGCACTTCCGGCCCGAGTTCCTCAACCGTGTCGACGACATCGTGGTCTTCCACCAGCTCACGCCGAAGGAGATCATCCGCATCGTCGACCTGATGCTGGCCCAGGTGGGCCTGCGTCTGAAGGACCGCGACATGGGGATGGAGCTCACGCAGGAGGCCAAGCAGCTGCTGGCCGACCGTGGCTACGACCCGGTGATGGGCGCCCGCCCGCTCCGTCGTACGATCCAGCGCGAGCTGGAGGACACCCTGTCCGAGAAGATCCTGTACGGCGAGCTCCGTCCCGGCCAGATCGTGAAGATCGGCATCGAGGGCGAGGGCGAGAACGCGAAGTTCACCTTCATCGGTGAGAACGCGCCGGTCGCCCAGGTTCCCGACTCGGCCGCCGCCATCGCGGAGCCGATCCAGAACTAGGACCGACCAGGTATGACCTGATCAGACAGGGAGCAGACCCCGCCGTGAGGAGACTCACGGCGGGGTCTGCTCATTTGTTACCAAAGACGGTATCTCGCCACGACAGGTAGTACTACACTCTGTAGAGCGAGCTCGCTCAATCCCATCAGATGATCTCAACGTCGTACGGACTGCGGTGAGAGCGGTGTCGGGGTCAGCCTGGCGACGTACCGAGGAATCAGCTCCGGGAGTGACGCGGAGGTCGGTGCCCGCGCGGGATGCTTCGGAGGACCGGGTCGGGCTCCCGACAGGAGAGCTCCGGCTCACGCCGTCGACGACCGGCGCGGGGCCATCGGGGACGCTTACACCGAAAGTACGCCTTGGAGGCACGCATGCGTTTACGGCACGAGGACGGGACGCTCGTTCACCTGGCCTACAACGCGGGCGTGCACCCCGCCGAGGATCTGGAGAACCTCATCGCGCACCTGACGCGGTACGCGGTGCCGGTGCGCAAGCGCCTCGGAGTGGAGCGGATGGGGGTCGGCCTCTGGCTCTCCCCGAGCGTCGCCGACCACCTCACCGCCGACCGGATCGAGCTGGTGCGCCTGCGCCGCTCCCTTGAGGAGCGCGGCCTGGAGGTCGTCAGCCTCAACGGCACCGGCGGCAGGAACCAGGAGGTTCCCGGTCCCGACTGGGCCAAGCCCGAGCGCTACCGCTACACGATGGCCCTGGCCAAGATCCTGGCCTTCCTGCTCCCGGAGGACGTCCGGTTCGGGAGCATCTCCACCATTCCCATCGGCTGGCGCCGCGACTGGCCGGCCGACCTGCACTCGATCGCCTCGCGGCGGCTGGAGCGCCTCGCCCGCGAGCTGCGCGGGCTGCACAGCGTCACCGGCAAGACGATCAGGGTCGGCTTCGAGCCGTGGCCCGGATGCGTGCTGGAGACCACCAAGCAGGCCCTCGACCGGGTGGGCGGCATCGACTCCGAGCATCTCGGGATCTGCCTGGACGCCTGTTACCTCGCCGGCGGCTCTGAGGAGCCCGGAGCGGCCCTGCGCGGCCTGGCCGACACCGGAGCCCCGGTCGTGAAGCTCGGCCACGTGCACAACCACATGGCCGCCGCCTGCCAGGAGCTGCCCAGCACCCGTCCGGTGCTGGAGGACACCCTCACCGCGATGCTCTCCGGCGCGGTGAACGGCACCGCGCACATCGAGGTGGAGACCCACGATCTGGCCGTGCCCCTGAGGACCAGGGGGCCCGGCGCCCTGGTCAACATGATCGCCGAAGAGCTCGACTGGGCCCGCACCAGCCTCACCGCCCTCGGGCTGCGCCTCGCCGCCTGACCCCTCTCGCCCACCGGTTCGCGTGACGCGGCCGGGGAGGCGGTGAGCGCCGTCGGCCGGTTCAGCCCGGCAGGCGCTGAGCGCCGCCGGTTCGGTCCGGCAGGCGACAGACGTCGTCCTCTCAGCCCGGCAGGCGATGGGCGCCGCCGGTTCAGTCCGGTTAGGCGGTGGGCGCCGCCGGTTCAGCCCGGCAGGCGGTAGGCGCCGTCGTCGAGGACCTCGGCCAGGCCGTCCGCCACCAGGCCGTCCAGGGCGCGCTCGCGCTGCGGGGCGTCGTCCCAGACCACGTCGAGCGCCTCCTTGGGCACGGCGCCGTGGGCCTGGCGCAGCACCGCGAGCAGGCGGCCACGGCACTGGCGGTCCGTCCCCGCGTACGTCTGGCCCCTGCGCGCCGGGCCGTCGTAGGCCGGTTTGCCCGCCAGGCGCCAGGCGCACAGGTCGCTGATCGGGCAGTTGGCGCAGCGGGCGGCGCGGGCGGTGCAGACCAGGGCGCCCAGCTCCATGACGGCGACGGCCCAGACGGGGGCGCGGTCGGCGTCGGGGAGCAGCGTGGCGGCCAGCCTGCGCTCGGCGGGCGTGGTGGCCTTCGGCGGATACTCCAGGCCGCTCACGGCCCGCGCCAGGACCCGCCGCACGTTGGTGTCGAGGACCGCGTGGCGGCCCTGGAAGGCGAAGCTGGCGACCGCGGCGGCGGTGTACTCGCCGACGCCGGGAAGCGCCAGCAGGGCGTCGTGTTCCGTGGGAACCTCGCCACCGTGCCGCTCGGTGATCGCGCGGGCGCACGCGTGCAGGTTCAGCGCCCGGCGGGGGTAGCCGAGGCGGCCCCAGTGGCGTACGGCCTCGCCGGGGGACTCGCGGGCGAGCGAGGCGGGCGTGGGCCAGCGTTCCATCCACTCGGTCCAGACCGGCAGCACCCTGACCACCGGGGTCTGCTGCAGCATGATCTCGCTGACCAGGATCGACCAGGGGGAGGCGCCGGGCGTCCGCCAGGGAAGGTCGCGGGCGTTGCCGGCGTACCAGTCGAGGACGGGTTCGAGTAAGCGGTTCGGCTCGGGCACCTTTCGACGATAGTGCGGCCTCGGGCGCCCTTGGCCCGTCTTCACCGGCCTTCGCCCGTCACCGCCCCGTGCCCGGAGGCCGAAACAGGCCGGAAGCGGCGGGTCGCCTGCTGTGGCCCGCGAGGACTAACCATACTGAGCGTATGGATCCCGACACGTTCCGTAGCGATATCGGAGTCGACGTCTACTGGCGGCGCCGGATGGCCGCGCTCGTCGGTGTGCTCGTGGTGGTCGCCGTCGTGGCGTGGGCCTGCTCGTCGACGAGCGGGCCGGACGACGTCAGGGAGAGGAACACGGCGGCCCGGCAGGAGACCCCGGACCCGCTGGCGGCCGTCCTGCCGACCGTGACGGTCGTCCCCTCGCCGTCCGCGAGCCCGACCCCCTCGCCGGGGGTGGTCAAGGCGTCCGCCAGGCCCAGGCGGCCCGGCGAGGCCTGCGCCTCCCCGCAGCTCGTGCTGAGCATGGAGGGCCAGGGGACGATCTACCCGGCCGGCATCCGGCCCCGGTTCATCCTCACCCTCGTCAACGTCGGCAAGGTGATGTGCACCACCGACGTGGGACCGCGCGCCCTGGAGGTGCGCATCACCTCCGGTGACGACCGCGTGTGGTCCTCCTCCGACTGCGTCAGCGGCGAGGCCGCCAACGTCCGCGAGCTCAACCGCGGCATCCCGTACGTCAAGGAGCTGGTGTGGGACCGTCGCCGGTCCGGTGACGACTGCGCCGCCGACCGCGCCGCGGCCCTGCCCGGCACCTACGTCGCGGTGGTCCACGCCCCGGGCCTGAGGAGCCGCAAGGCCGTCTTCCACCTCAGGTAGCCGTCGAGGGGCCCTTCGCCTGGCGGCGAACCCCGGGTCCGTCTCCGGTGGTCGTCGAGGGCTCTCGGCCGGCGGGGAGTCAGGGGTCCGCGCCGGGCGGGGCGTCGCGGGCGCCTGGGCCCCGCACGGGCGGGGACCTCAGACGTAGCGTTCCAGGATGGACGACTCCGCCAGCCGGGACAGGCCCTCGCGGATGTGGCGGGCCCTCGCCTCGCCCACCCCGCCCACCTCCTGAAGCTCGCCGATGCTGGCCGCCAGGAGCTTCTGCAGGCTGGCGAACTGGTCGACGAGGCGGTCGACCACCGTGTTCGGCAGGCGCGGGACCTTGGCCAGCAGGCGGTAGCCCCGGGGGCTCACCGGGGTCTCCAGGGCGTCGTTGCCCGAGTGGCCGAGGATCTGGGCGACGACCGAGAGGTCGAGCAGCTCGGCGGAGGAGAGCTGGTCGAGCTCGTGCAGCGCCTCGGCGAACTTGCGTGGCCGCCGGCCCGCCACGGGCAGGTAGTCGCGCACGATCAGCTCGCGGTCGCTCTCGGTGCCGGCCACGAGCTCGTCCAGCTGCAGGGAGAGCAGCCGCCCGTCGGTGCCGAGCTCGACGACGTAACCGGCGATCTCCTCGGAGATGCGCCTGACCATCTCCAGCCGCTGGGCGACCACCGCGATGTCGCGGACCGTCACCAGGTCCTCGATCTCCAGGGCCGAGAGCGTGCCGGAGACCTCGTCAAGGCGGAGCTTGTAGCGCTCCAGCGTGGCCAGGGCCTGGTTGGACTTGGACAGGATGACCGCCGACTCCTCCACCACGTAGCGGATGCCGTCGAGGTAGAGAGCGATGATCCGCATGGACTTGCTGAGGGAGATGACCGGCAGCGACGTCTGCAGGGCCACGCGCTGGGCGGTGCGGTGGCGGGTGCCGGACTCGTCGGTGGGGATCGAGGGATCGGGCATCAGGTGAACGGCCGCGCGCACGATCCGCAGGTCGCCGGAGTTGAGCACGATGGCCCCGTCCATCTTGGCCAGCTCGCGCAGCCGCGTCGCGGAGAACTCGACGTCCAGCTCGAAGCCGCCGCTGCAGATCTCCTCGACCGTGCCGTCGTATCCCAGCACGATCAGGCCACCCGTGTGCCCGCGGAGAATGCGCTCCAGCCCGTCGCGCAGAGCGGTGCCCGGTGCGACCGCGGCCAGGACGGCCCGGCGGCGTTCGTCGAGCCCTTTGTAGGTTGCTGCCACATGACCCCCGTGGTCTGCGTATAACGCTCAGCTTACCGGCGAAGACCCCGCGCGGCCCGGAATCGGTGGATGCCACGCGCCGTACGGCTCCCGTGACGCGCCGCACCGGCGCGGGGCTGCCACCCCTGTCTCGTGCGGCTCCCGTGACGCGCCGCACCGGCGCGGGTGGTCCCACGCCCCGTACGGCGTTCGTGGACGGTTACGGGAGGCTCAGGTGACGTGGGTGAGGGCGTCCCAGACGTTCTCCGCCTCGACGACGTCGAATCCGGGCGCGAAGGGCGCGCCGCGGCCGGCCACCGGGACCAGGGAGTGGTCGCCGTTGCGCCTCTTGCCCGTGTCGAGGGAGCCCGCGGGGACCAGCGCCCGGGTGAAGCCCAGCCGGGCGGCCTCCGACAGGCGGCGCCGCACGTCGCGCACCGGGCGCAGCTCCCCGGCCAGGCCCACCTCGCCGAGCACCACCAGGCCGGAGGGCAGCGCCTTGTCGCCGGCCGCGCTGGCGACCGCCAGCATCACCGCAAGGTCGACCGCCGGGTCGCTGAGCTTGATCCCCCCGACGGTGGCGGTGAAGACGTCGCACCCGCCCAGCTTGGCGTTGAGCCGCCGCTCCAGCACGGCCAGGACCATCGTCACCCGGTAGGTGTCGAGGCCCGAGGATGAGCGGCGCGGCTGCTGGGCCTCGGTCCTGGCGACCAGCGCCTGAACCTCGGCGGGCAGCGGCCGGGTGCCCTCCAGGGTGACCGTGACGCACGTGCCGGGCACCGGGTCGGTGCGATGGGAGACGAACAGGCCGCTGGCGTCGGTGATGCCCTCGATGCCGCTCTCGTGAAGGTCGAAGCAGCCGACCTCGTCGACCGGGCCGTACCGGTTCTTGATCGCGCGGACCAGGCGGAGGCGGGAGTGCCGGTCGCCCTCGAAGTGGAGCACGACGTCGACCAGGTGCTCCAGGGTCCGGGGACCGGCGATCGAGCCCTCCTTGGTGACGTGGCCGACCAGCACGGTGGACATGCCGCGCTCCTTGGCCAGCCGCACCAGGTTTCCCGCGACCTCCCTGACCTGGGTCACCCCGCCCGGCACGCCCGTCGCCTGGGTGGAGCCGATCGTCTGCACCGAGTCGACGATGAGCAGGTCGGGCTGGACCTTCTCGACGTGCGAGACCAGCGCGCCCAGGTCGGTCTCGGCGGCCAGGTAGAGGCGGTCCTGGATCGCGCCGATCCGGTCGGCCCTGATCCGCACCTGGGCGGCCGACTCCTCGCCCGTGATGTAGAGGACCGTCTGCTGGCGGGCGATCTTGGCCGCCGCCTCCAGCAGGAGGGTCGACTTGCCGATGCCGGGCTCACCGGCGAGCAGCACGACGGCCCCGGGGACCAGGCCGCCGCCGAGGACCCGGTCGAGCTCGGGCACGCCGGTGCCGCGCGCGTGCGCCACCTCGGCCTTGACCTGGCCGATCGGCACCGCCGGCGCGGACACCGCCGCGGCGGGGGCCACACGTGCCCCCGCGGCCGCCGTCTCCTCCTCGACCGTGCCCCAGGCCTGGCACTCGCCGCAGCGCCCCACCCACTTGGCCGTCTGCCACCCGCACTCGGCACAGCGGTAGCCACCAGCCTTCTTCGCCATGGCCGCACGTTACCGGCAGGGGCCGACAACTTTCACCCGGTACGGGGTGTCGTACCGGGTGGAGGACGGCGCGTGCTCCCTCAGGTGTGCCGTCAGACGCGGCCGTCAGATGTGGCCTTCGAGGTCGGCGAGGAGCAGGCGCTTGGGCTTGGCGCCCTTGATCTGCTGGACCACCTCGCCGCCCTTGTAGAGGTTGAGCGTCGGCAGGCCGAGGACGCCGTACCTCGCCGTGATCTCGGGGTAGTCGTCGGCGTTGAGCTTGGCGATCGTGACGCGGTCGCCGTACTCGGACTCGATCTCCGCCAGGACCGGCGCGATCATCTTGCACGGCCCGCACCACTCGGCCCAGAAGTCGACCAGGACGGGCTTGTCGCTCCGCAGCACCTGCTCGTCGAAGTTCTCCGCGGTCAATGTGATCATGACTCTCCCACTTTCCTCAGTACACATCCTGGGCAGGCCGTGGTCAGCTGTGCCGCCACCTCCGCCCTCCGGGTGAGAAGCGCGCGGATCTCGTCGTCGATCTCCGCCAGCTTGCGCTGGTAGACGGCCACGGACTCCGGGCACGACCCCCCGGAGTCGTGTCCGGCCCGCAGGCAGTCGACGAACGGGCGGGCGTCGTCCAGGGTGAACCCGACGGCGAGCAGCGAACGGATCTCGGAGACGAGCCTGAGGTCCGTCTCCCCGTACTCCCGGTAGCCGTTGGCCGAGCGCCGGGCCGTGATCAGGCCCTGCTGCTCGTAGTAGCGCAGCGCCCGGGTGCTGACACCCGCCCGCCGCGCCAGCTCACCGATCCGCATCCGGCCCTCCCCATGGGACGACGATAAACCTTGACATCAACGTCAAGGTCAAGCCCCGTCCCGTTGTTCCCGTACGGCCGGGTCCGCGCGTGTCCGGGGGAGGGTCAGAACAGCTTCCAGCGCAGCACGTTGGGGTAGGCGATCTCCAGGCCGGGGGTCTCGGCGATGGCCTGTTCGGCGACCGCGGGGGTGAACTCGATGCGGAGCACCGCCTCCAGGTCGGCGCGGCGCTCGAAGGACATGCGCAGGTCGAGCCTCTCCGTCCGCCAGCCCTGGCGGTTCCAGAAGCTCTCGACGGATTTGGCCGAGTACGCGGGGATGGACTGGCCGAACCAGCGGCCGAAGGCGCCGCGGGTGGGGTCGATGTCGATCACGAAGGCCGCGCCGCCGCGCCGCATCACCCGGGAGAGCTCGGCCAGGCCCGGCTCGCACCCGGGGCCGAAGAAGTAGGCCCAGCGGGCGACGGCCACGTCCACGGAGGCGCCGGGCAGCGGGAGGTCCTGGGCGGTGGCGGCGTGGATCTCGACGTTCGGCAGGGCGCGGCAGCGGCGCCTGGCCAGCCGGACGAGGTCCTCGTGCGGTTCCGCGCCGATCACGCGGCCGGCGGTGGCGGCGAGGGCGGGCAGGTGGTAGCCGGTGCCGCAGCCGATGTCGAGGACCGTCGCCCCGGTCCACGAGCGGACGGCCGACATCGCGGCCTCCGCGCGCCCCTCGGGGTCCACCGCCCGGTTCTCCAGCTCGTAGGTCTGGGGGGTGTTCCAGATGTTGGGGCTGGGGATGGCGCCCCGTAAGAACCTCGGCATGCCCTCACCGTAATGGTGTGATCTCGGACGCGTCGGTGGTGGCGGACAGCACCGCTCTCCGGACCCGCTTAGGCTGGCAAAGGTGAGCGACTTGAGCGAGTGGGCCGGTCGGCCCGGCGGTGTTCGCGAGTGTGCGCTCCGAGCCGGAGACGAGGAAGCGGTATGAGCGTCCGTGTATCCAGCGCGAAGATCGCGCTGTCCACCGCGTCGGTGTATCCCGAACGTACTCCCGACGCCTTCGAGCTGGCCGCGCGCCTGGGGTACGACGGCGTGGAGATCATGGTTGGCGCCGACCCCGTGAGCCAGGACGTCGACGTCCTGGAGCGGTTGTCGGACCACTACCAGCTGCCGATCCTGGCCATCCACGCCCCGTGCCTGCTGGTGACGCAGCGCGTGTGGGGCAAGGACCCGTGGGCCAAGCTCCAGCGCGCGCAGCGCGCCGCCGAGCGGGTCGGCGCCAGGACCGTCGTGGTGCACCCCCCGTTCCGCTGGCAGCGCGACTACGCGCGCGACTTCGAGGTCGGCCTGGCCAGGATGCGCGACGAGACCGATGTGGTCTTCGCGGTGGAGAACATGTTCCCGCTGAAGGCCAGGGGCAACGAGGTCGTCCCCTACTCGCCCGACTGGAACCCGGTCGACTACGACTTCCCGCAGGTCACGCTGGACCTGTCGCACACGGCGGTGTCCGGGTCCGACGCCCTGGAGATGTTCACCAAGCTCGGCGACCGGCTCGCCCACCTGCACCTGGCCGACGGCCTGGGGGTGCCGAACAAGGACGAGCACCTGGTTCCCGGCCGGGGCGCCCAGCCGTGCGCGCCGATCCTGGAGCGGATGGCGGGCAACGGATACTCCGGGCTGGTCGTGCTGGAGATCAACACGCGCAAGGCCACCAGCCGCTCCGAGCGGATCGACGACCTCGCGGAGGCGCTGGCCTTCGCCCGGCTGCACCTCGCCGCCTCCACCCCCGCATGAGCGAGCTTTCCACGAGCGAGTCCTCCGGGTCCTCCGAGCTCTCCGGGTCCTCCGAGCTCTCCGTGAGTGAGTCCTCCGAGTCGTCGGAGGTCAGGAGGCGTCCGGGGCGCAGGCCGGGGTCGGCCGACACGCGGGGGCAGATCCTCGCGGCGGCGCGCGAGACCTTCGCGGAGAAGGGGTTCGACAAGGCGACCATCCGAGGCATCGCCCGCCGGGCGGAGGTGGACCCGGCGCTGGTCCATCACTACTTCTCCGGCAAGGAGGGGATGTTCGTCGAGGCGATGGACCTGCCGATCACCCCCGACGTCGTCCTCTCGGCGGTCATGGCGGTGCCCCGCGAGGAGGTCGGGGAGCGGCTGGTCCGGCTCATCCTGACGATCATCTCGGACGAGGGGGCGCGCCAGCCGGTGCTGGCTCTGGTCCGCACCGCGATGACCAACGAGCAGATGGTCGCCACGATCCGCGAGTTCCTCGGCCAGGCGCTCCTCGGCCGGGTCGCGGAGGCCCTGGAGGTCCCCAAGGTCCGGATGGAGGCGGCGTTCGCGCAGATGTTCGGCGTGGTCCTGGTGCGTCACGTCCTCAGGCTGGAACCGCTGGCCTCGCTGGACATCGAGGATCTGGTGAAACTGCTCACCCCCGCGGTCCAGGGCTATCTCGACCCGCCCCGATAGCCTTTCCCGCCCATCCGGGTCGCCCGGAGGCGTACAGAGCATTGTTCTGGGAACGGTGTTGACCATAGGGTGACCACGGTCGCCGCGGGTCCCGGTGCGAAGGGAAGTTACTCACCGGTAGGATTCGTGGAGGCCCCTTGTCATCGTGGATGACCGGCGGTCGTACGCTGGCAGCCAACGCCGTCTGTGGGAGGACCCGTGCTCTGGGTAGCGATCATCGGGCTGGTCATGACAGCCGTCGCGGTCGCGCTTGCCGCGCGCCGCGTGTTGTTCCTGTACAAGCTCGCCACCGTCGGGCCCGCCGCGCCCGAGCGCGTCGAGTACGCCAGGACCCATCTGGGTGACGAGATCAAGGCCCAGCTGGTCGAGGTCTTCGGGCAGCGCAAGCTGCTGAAGTGGACGGCGTCGGGCGTCGCGCACTTCTTCGTCATGTGGGCGTTCTTCATCCTGGCGACCGTCTATCTGGAGGCGTACGGAGCGCTGATCCAGGGGGCCGTCACCGGTACCCCCGACTTCCACATCCCGCTCGTCGGGACGTGGGCCGTGCTGGGCTTCCTGCAGGACTTCATCGCGGTCGCGGCCCTGCTCGGGCTCCTCGCCTTCGCGATCATCAGGATCAAGAACTCGCCGAAGAAGCTGGGCCGCAGGTCCCGATTCTTCGGGTCGCACCTCGGCGGTGCCTGGCTCGTCCTCTTCATGATCTTCAACGTGATCTGGACGATGCTCCTCTTCCGCGGCGCGGCGGCCAACACCGGCAACCTGCCCTACGCCTCGGGGGCGTTCGCCTCCGACGCGACCGCCGCCCTGCTGCGCCCGCTCGGCCCCTCGGCCAACGAGGTGCTCGAACACGTCGGATTGCTCCTGCACATCGGCGTCATGCTGGTGTTCCTCGTGATCGTGGTGAACTCCAAGCACCTGCACATCTTCACCGCGCCGATGAACGTGGCCTTCTCCCGGCGCCCCGACGGCAACGGCCCAGCCCAGCCGATGCGGATCGACGGCAAGCTCGTCGACTTCGAGGACGAGGAGCTCGACGGCGACCGGCTCGGCCGGGGCAAGATCGAGGACACCACCTGGAAGGGCTTCCTCGACTTCTACACCTGCACCGAGTGCGGGCGTTGCCAGGACCAGTGCCCGGCCTGGAACACCGACAAGCCGCTCTCGCCGAAGATGCTGATCCTGGAGCAGCGCGACCACGCCTTCAAGGTCGCCCCGTACCTGACGGCCACCCAGGAGCAGCGCGCGGGCTTCCACGAGGACGTGCTGGCCCTGCTGGAGAAGCCGCTGGTCGGCGAGGACGGCGTCATCCACCCCGACGTGCTGTGGTCCTGCACCAACTGCGGCGCCTGCGTCGAGCAGTGCCCGGTCGACATCGAGCACATCGACCACATCCTCGACATGCGCCGCTACCAGGCGATGGTGGAGTCCAACTTCCCGTCCGAGGCCGGCGTCATGGTCAAGAACCTGGAGAACAAGGGCAACCCGTGGGGGATGTCCGAGACGAAGCGGGCCGACTGGATCGAGGAGCTGGCGGGGCGCGAGGTCGACCCCGTCGAGGTCCAGCTCATCGACGAGACGATGCCCGAGGACACCGAGTACCTCTTCTGGGTCGGCTGCGCCGGGGCCCTGGAGGACCGGGCCAAGAAGACCACCAAGGCGGTCGCGGAGCTGCTGCACGTCGCGGGGGTCAAGTTCGCGGTGCTCGGCCCGATGGAGGCGTGCACCGGCGACCCGGCCCGCCGTCTGGGCATGGAGTATCTCTTCGACATGCTGGCCAAGCAGAACATCGAGACCCTGAACGAGGCCGGGGTCAAGAAGATCGTCGCGACCTGCCCGCACTGCTTCAACACCCTCGCCAACGAGTATCCCCAGCTCGGCGGCACCTACGAGGTGGTGCACCACACCCAGCTGCTGGCCAAGCTCGTGGACGAGGGGAAGCTGGTCCCGGTCACGCCGATCGAGGAGAAGATCACCTACCACGACCCGTGCTTCCTCGGGCGCCACAACAAGGTCTACTCCCAGCCCCGCGACATCATGGCCAAGGTGCCCGGGGTGAAGACCCAGGAGATGCACCGCCACAAGGACCGCGGCTTCTGCTGCGGCGCGGGCGGCGCGCGGATGTGGATGGAGGAGCGGCTCGGAAAGCGCATCAACACCGAGCGCGTGGACGAGGCGCTGACCACCGAGCCCGACACCATCTCCACGGCCTGCCCGTTCTGCCTGGTCATGCTCGGCGACTCGATCAACGAGAAGAAGAACGCGGGAGAGGCCAAGGAGACGCTGGAGGTCGTCGACGTCTCCCAGCTGCTGATCAAGTCGATCAAGGGCCAGCCCGTCGAGGCGTCCTGACGCCCGGTCGGTAACCGTCAGAGGGGATATCTTCCCGATGTCCCCTCTGACATATGGTCAAGTCGCCGGGAAAAGGATGTCAGGTCCGAAAACCTTTCTCCACATAACGGGAAAATCACGGTAACCTCAACGTCGCGTAGCTCATTCAACGGGGAGGGGGCTTGACGATGCCCGTCGTCGTCAGCGATGCCGAGGTTACCCTGGCCGATGTTCTCTCACTTCGGCTGGCCGTCGACGAACCTCTGGCCGACGGTACCGAACTGGTCCTGCGAAACCGGGCCACCTCGGTCGAGAGCCGGGTGCCGCTGGGCACGCCGGACGTACGGATGCGCGAGGCGGAGCTGGCGGTCTCGCTCGCGCCGCTCGAACTCGGTCCCGGACGCTGGGACACTTACCTGCAACAGGGCACGACACGCACGCGGCTGCGCAGTGTCGATCCCGGATTCTCCCTCGACCACCTCGACGCGTACGCGCTGAGCCGCCGCACGCTGGCCTATCGCGCCTACCGGACCCGCAACGGCTTCCTCGCCCTGAAGGTCGACGACGCCCAGCCGGCGGCGGAGGTCCGTTCCGTCTGGTTTCGGGAGGGGCGCTTCGAGGTCACCGGGCTGCTCGCCTTCACAGGCCTCGACGACGACGAGGCGCGGCACGAGGCGAAGCTCGCGCTGCGCCGCAGCAGGCCCGACGCGGAGCTCACCTCCGTTGCAACGGTCCAGGGTGTGCGCTTCCACGCCGCGCTCTCGCTGTGCGACGTGATCGCCGCCGCCCCCGACCAGACCGGCACCTGGGAACCCTCGCTGGAGGTGCGCGGGGTGGCCACGCCGCTCCGGCTGGGCTCCCGGCTGGACGACGTCGACGGCAAGCGCCGCCGCCTGCACTATCCCGCCACCCAGATCGACGGCGTGCCGATCCGCCCCTGCTACACGGCGGACGACGAGCTCAGGATCGAGGTCGGCGGGTGAGGATCTGCCTGCTCACCCCCTCCGTCTACGGCATGCGCGGCGACGTCCGGTCGATCGTCAACCTCGCGGGGGAGCTGGCGGAACGTCACGAGGTCGAGATCGTCAGCGTCCGCCGCCACCGGGAGAAACCGTTCTTCCCGGTGGCGGCCGGCGTGACGCTCTCCTGGGTGGTCGACGCCCGGCCCGGGGTCAGATACCTGCTGCCGAGGGGCCAGATGCGCACCGAGGTCGCCCTGTGGCGGCGGCTGCGCGGGCTGCGGGCCGACGTGATCGTCAGCACCCGGCCCGGACTGAGCGTCCAGGTGGCCAGGCACGCTCCGCGCGACGTCACGCGGATCGCCCGCGAGTGGGGGCGTCCGCCGGTGCCGGGGCCGATCAGGAAGTTCTACCCGCGCCTGGACGCGGTCGCCGCCGCCACCGAGACGAGCAGGCAGGAGTGGGATCACCTGCTGGGCGGGAACGTCCCGGTCAGCGTGATCCCGGACGCGCTGCCCGCCGGGCCGTGGCCGCGCTCGCGGATGGACAACCGCATCGTCGCCGCGGGAGGGCGCCTGGTGCCGGTGAAGGCCCACGACCGGCTGATCCGCGCGTTCGCCGTCGTCGCGGGCAAGCGCCCCGACTGGCGGCTGCGCCTGTACGGCGGGGGCCCCGAGGAGAAGCGCCTGCGCGCCCTGGTGGGCGACCTCGACCTGCACAACCACGTCTACTTCATGGGGACGACCTCCGACATGACCGGCGAGTTCGCCAAGGCGTCGATCGTGGCGACGACCTCCAGGACGGAGGTGCTCGGGATGACCGTGATCGAGGCGATGGCCAGCGGGGTGCCGGTGGTCGCGTTCGACACTCCCCGGGGGCCGGGCGAGTTCGTGGCCGACGGGCGCAACGGGGTGCTGGTCCCCGAGGGGCCCGAGGGTTCCGAGGGGGAGGACGGGATCGAGGCGTACGCGTCCGCGCTGCTCGCGCTCATCGACGACGAGGGGCGGCGCAGGGAGCTGGCCGCGGGAGCCCTGGAGGTCGCGGCGGACCACGGCGCGTCCTCGGTGGCCGACCGCTGGGAGAAACTGATCGCGGCCACGTCCCGCCGCGCCTGACACCGGTACCGTTGGGACATGCATGGGTACAGCGGTGACAAGCAGGCTTATCTGACCCGGTTACGGCGCATCGAGGGGCAGATCAGGGGCCTGCAGCGGATGGTCGAAGAGGATGCCTACTGCATCGACGTGCTGACCCAGGTCTCGGCGGCCACGCGGGCGCTCCAGGCGGTGGCGCTCGGCCTGCTGGAGGACCACATCGGGCACTGCGTCGCCGATGCCATCAACACCGGGGGGCCGGAGGCGGAGGCGAAGGTCAAAGAGGCGTCGGCCGCGATCGCCCGTCTCGTCCGTTCGTGACTAGTCACATGACTATCTTTTCCGACCACGTCCCGGACCCCGCTGGAGGGTCCGGGACCAGGTCTTGGAAACGGTTCTTCCCGAGGCTTCAGCAAACAGCCGAAGCGCTCAATCCGAGCGCGTTGTCGAGCTCCACCAAGGTGAGGGGCCGTTCGCTGATCGCGACGGCGGACAGCACCTCGGCATAGAGCGCGATCTCGTCCAACGCGACACGGTCGTGGACCCTAGAGTCCAGGTCGTCGTGCCCCACCGCGTCGTCCTTCCTTCCGCAGCCCACACCCACTTCGAGGTTACGGCGGGCGGTCATCGGTGCCCATGGCCCATCGGGACCATTCCTCGCCCCGCCCGGCACATCCTCAAGGAGGATCATTTCCCGTTTAGGAGATCACAATTCAGCTAATTGTCTGATGCATAGGGAGGTAGAAGGATATAGGGAGAGTAAGGATGAAATAACTGTATTTGTGGTTTAGGCATACCGGCATGTGTCAGGAGTGACGGGGGTGGGTTCCCGACACTCCTGGGACGGGGTCGTCGCGCTCGTGCGTCAGCCGGTGCACGACCGCGGAGGCCGTCGCGAACCCGCGCTCCGGCACCTCGGTTCCCGTGAGGCGGCACCACGCGAGCCCGGTGGCGTAGGCGGCGCCGAGCAGGGCCGCCGCCGTGGCCCGGTCCGGCGGGTGGAGCGCCGAGGGCAGCTCCCCCGAGCGCGGCCAGCACCCCCGCAGCGGGTGCGAGGAGTCGGTGAGCACCACGTGGAGGATGTGCCGCAGCTCGGGGTCCAGCCACGGGTAGAGACGGTCGGCCGCCCTGGGCGAGAGGCCCGACAGGTCGGCGGCGAGCAGCGAGGCGGCCACCGCCCTGGGATCGGCGCCCATCGGGGCCAGGAAGCCCAACGCCTGGACCAGGTCGTAGAGCGCGTGCTGGAAGTACTCGCCGGGCGAGGTGTCGGGCAGCGTCAGGTGGGGCGGGCAGCGCGAGAGCCACGCGTGCCGTACGGCCTCGTCCCCCTGGCGGGCCACCTCGGGATCCCGGCAGGCCCGGCGCAGCAGCGGCTCGACCATGGACAGCAGGGCGTCGGCCCTCGGCCGGAACCTCGGGTCCTCGCGCACCACGGCGGCGGTGTCGGCCATCAGCGCGACCAGTCGCAGGCCGGCCTCCGGGTGCCCGGCCCTGACCCGCTCGCCGTACAGCGCGGCCAGGTCGTCCAGCGAGGTGGGCGGCAGCCAGCGGACCCACTCGTCACCGGGCAGCGGGCGGGCCAGGAACTCCCCGAACATCGACAGCAGCACCTCGTTGCCGTCGAAGGCGGGGGCGTAGGCGCACCACATGAGCGTGCCCCAGATCGCGGCGACGGGGCTGGCCACCTCCCTGGCGAAGAGCCCCGCGAACGGCCCGGTGATCGGAAAGTCCTCACTGCGCCTGCCGCGCTGGGCGACCACCAGGTCGCGGACCCGCTCGGTGATCTTGTACGGCACGTCGGGGCCGACGAACCCCTGGATCGACCCCCGGTCGGCGACGAGGTCGGCGCCGGTCGGCACCAGGTGCTGCGTGATCACCGAGGTGACGTTGGTCACGTGCGCCGCGGCGCGGAGGCTCCGGTCGGCGGGGGGAGCGGTCAGGTACCAGCGGCCGTCGGCGGGGTCCTGGCGGTACCACCGGGCGTGGGCGCCGAACAGCCAGCGCCCGCCGTCCGGGGTGGCCAGCGTGCGCCGCGCGATGGCCTGGGCCCGTGCGAGCGGCGGCAGCGCCACCCACCGGTGGTCGGCGACCATGGTCCGTACGTCGTTCTCGATGGCGTCGAACCCGTCCCACTGCCACATGCCGGTCATCGGCATTCCGGGGCGAGGGCCCCTGGCCTGCGCCACGGGCGGGATGCCCCTGCCTCCCTTCGGTCAAGGTCGTGCCAGGCCCCTTTCCCCCGACGGGGCCTGGCACGATCGTAAGGCCCCGCCCATCGCCGCGTCGGAGGGCGTGTGGCGCGGCCCGGGGCCGGGAGACCCCGCAGCGCCCGGGTAACCCGAGCGTCCGGGGCATGTGGATCTTCGGATGCCCGGTGGTGCGGATTGTTCGGGATGCCCGGGTCATCTGGGTGGCCCGGGTTGTTCAGGTGGTCCGAGTTGTTCAGGTGGTCCGGGATGCTCGGGTCATCCGGGGTGGGGGAGGGCGGTCGCGGCGCGGTGGCGGGCCGCCTTGGCGATGTAGCCGGCCGGTGTACGGGCGAACGAGGCGCGGTCGTCGTCGGTGAGCTCGCGAACGATCTTCCCGGGGACACCCGCGACGAGCACCCCCGCCGGGATCCGCTTCCCCGGGCCCACCAGGGCGCCCGCCGCTACCAGCGATCCCGCGCCGATCCTGGCGCCGCCGAGCACGATCGCGCCGATGCCCACGAGCGCGCCGGTCTCCACGTGGGCCCCGTGCACCATGGCCTTGTGCCCGAGGCTCACCCGGGGCTCCAGCACGGCCGGCTCGCCCGGGTCGGCGTGCAGGCAGCACAGGTCCTGGATGTTGCACTCCTCCCCGACCTCGACGACCTCGTCCTCGCCGCGCAGGACCGAGCCGTACCAGACGTTCGCGGCACGGCCCAGCCGTACCCTCCCGACGACCACCGCTCCGGGGGCGATGTAGGCGTCCGGATGGATCCGCGGGATCGCGTCGCCGTCGAGGGCGGCGATGTAAGGCGTGGCGTTCATGAGGACGATGTTATGAGGGGGCGATCTGTCCGGTATTTCGGTAAGCAGGTCGGGCGTTCAGGTTGCGGACTTGGGCAGTAAGCAGGAAAGTCGTCTCCTGACGTCTCCTTTCCCGCCACACGACCTCCACGGGCAGTGCCATGACAAACCAGCACGAGAGCTTTCCCGACCTGATGCATGAGGACTCGTTCGAGGTCGTCATGCGCGGCTACAGCCGTCGTCAGGTTCACGACTACATGGACCGCCACCGCCACCAGATCCGCGACCTGGAGGAGCGGCTCGGGCGCGCGATCGACCAGGCCGAGCAGGGCCGGATCGAGCTGGCCGAGGCCCGCAGGAGGCTCTCGGACGCCCCGCAGGACTACGACGAGCTCGGCCAGAGGCTCAGCCAGATCCTGAAACTGGGCGAGGAGGAGGCCACCTCCAAGAAGCAGGTCGCCGAGGCGGAGGCGATCAAGCTTCGTGACGACGCGGTCGCGGAGGCCGAGCGGCTGATCACCTCCGCGCGGGATCGGGCCGAGGGCATCCTGAACGCCGCGCAGCAGGAGGCCGAGCGCCGGGTCGCCGAGGCCACCGCCGCCGCCGAGCAGATGCTCTCCCAGGCCGGCAACGACGCCGAGGAGACGCTCAACGCGGCCCGCGCCGAGTCCGAGGAGACCCTGCGCGGTGCCCGCACCGAGGCCGACCGGATGGTCACCTCGGCGCGGAACGAGGCCGAGCGGACGGTCCAGGAGGGCCGCGCCGAGGCCGACTCCACGCTGAGCGCCGCCCGCGCCGAGGCGGAGGCGACCGTCCTCGCCGCCAACACCGACGCGCACTCCACGCTGTCGACGGCCCAGCGGCGCGCCGCCGCCCTGGACGAGACCACCGGCCGCCGGGTCGTCTACCTCACCGACACCCACCACGAGGTCATGCGCCGCCTGCACGAGATGGGCGCCGTCCTGGGAGACCTGCTCCACCGCGAGGGCGCGGCCGGGCCCCTGATCGACGAGAGCGCCGTGCTGCCCCCGGCCCGCGTCCAGCCCGCGCTGGCCGCTCCCGACCCCGCCGTCACCGCCCCCGTCCCCGTCCCCGGTCCCGGTCCCGAGTCGGGCTCCGGTCCCGCTTCCGCCGAGGACTCCGACGACGTCCAGGGCGCTCCCGGCGCGGCGGACGCCACCGCCTCCGAGATCGCCGCGCCCGAGGGCGCGGAGAAGCCTTCCGGACAGGCCGGGCCCGCCCGGCGCGCCGGGTCCGAGGACGCGCCCGAGGTCGTGCGGGACCCCGGGTTCGACGGCTCGTCCGACCTGGAGTCCGTACGCGTGATCGTGGAGGACGACACCCCCGCGAGGGGCGACGACCGTTCCGGCGAGGCGCGGGTCGAGGTGTACGACGACACCGACACCGACACTGACACTGACACGGACACCGACCTTGGCTCGGCCGCGGGGAAGGCCGGCAAGGACGAGAAGAAGTACGCCTCCCCGAGGAAGTAGGAGACGAGGAAGTAAGAGACTTCGGGAGCGGGAAATCCCGGAGACAGGAGACTGCGAAAGCAGGAGCCACCGTCCCGGAGACGGTGGAGCGGGCCCGCGCGGCCCTGGAGACGTGGGCGCGCAGCGCATAAGCCCTCGCGAAGGCCGTGCGGTCGTGGAGACGTGAAGACGTGGAGACGCCGCGCGGTGGGCTCTTGCGAAGGCCGTGCGGTCGTGGAGACGTGAAGACGTGGAGACGCCGCGTGGTGAGTCCTCGCGGAGGCCCGGCGAGGCCCGGCGGTCGTGGGGATGTCACGTGTGGTCGGTGCCGCGCGAAGCGCCTTGCGGACGACGCCGGGCAGATTCGTGTGGCCCGGGCGTTCCGGAGATCAAGCGGAAGCCCCCGCCCCCGATCGGGTCGGGGGCTTCCGCGATTGGGGGCCCGGCGCCGGGACCGCGTCGGATCGGCTCATCCCGGCACCGGGCGGTCTTCAGGGGTCCGTTCTCGGCTCCGTGTCGCCGGAACGTTCCCGTTGGTCGAGGAGCTGCTCGCGCAGCCCTTCCGGATCGTCCGCGTCGATGGTCATCGCGCAGCCGACATCACGCTGGGCGGGGGTCAGCGGGTGGTGGCGGGTGGCCCACCACCTGCCCGCGTCGCTCCGCCAGATCGTCCAGTCGGGGAACTCCCGGGCGATCTCAGCGAGATGTCGGTCGAAAGACATCTGTGCACCTTCCCCGCGCCCAGGCCCGCCTTTGCGACGTTCCACCTCTGACGGTGAGGCACTTCTCTAGAGAAATCAATGATCGCGGGGGACAGGTCAACCTATCGGTTGACGGATGGCCTTGATCTATGAGTCGAAGTCGTACTGAAGTACGTAAGAGGCGGCGTCGAGGACCATCTCGTTGACCTCGACGGCGACGCCGTCGGTGGTGCGGGCGACCCGGGCGATCACGATGACCGGGGTGCCCGCGGGCAGGTCGAGCTGGACGGTCTCGTGGGGATGGGGCATGCGGGCCCGTATCTCCTCGGTGAAGTGCACCGGGGCGTGGCCGAGTTCGCCGAGGCGCGCGTACACGCCCCCCGGTCCCGTGTCCTCCCTCGTGATCGCGGTCCCCTCCACCAGGGCGGCGGGGAAGTGGGAGACCGACAGCTGCACCGGCCGCTCGTCCACCGAGTAGCGCCGCCTGCGGACCCACACCTCGGGGCCGCCCAGCACCCGGGCCACGGCGTCCTCGGCGGTCTCCCGGTCGATGTCCACCTCGTCCACGGTGTAGGGGCGCCCCCTGGTGTCGGAGTCCCAGATGGCCTCGCCGCGTCCCCACTGGTCGCGGGAGAGCCGCCGGGAGCCGTGCCGCCTGATGGGGCGGAACTGCCTGACGTACACCCCCGAACCGCGTTTGGGGACGGCCAGTCCTTCGTTGATTAGTACGGACAGGGCCTGCCTGGCGGTGGCACGGGCTATGCCGTGCCTCGCCATCAGGGCGTTCTCGCCCGGAAGCCGATCCCCGTCTCGGAGATCACCGGACAGGATCGCTTCGCGAAGCCCGTCGGCGATGCGCCGATAGATCGGGGGCTCGGGAGGTACCGGGGACTGCTGCACGTTCGATCACCCTCTGTCACCAACCGGGTTTGGCGTCTCCAGAGAACTTGCCCCGCCTTGTCCACGATCGCACAGATACGGGGGTTGGTATCGTGCTTCTTTTGGGAGGATCGTGCCCGTGTGGCGATCTTAAAGAGTTTCTCCGGTCCGTTACCGTGGAACGGTCCCGGCCGGTATTCGGGAGGCCCACCACCGGCGTGTGACGATCGCGGCCAGCACGGCCCCCGCCGCGTTGACGATCACGTCGTCGACGGAGCTCACCCGCCCCAGTCCCAGGGCGTACTGCAGGACCTCCACGGTGAGCGACGCCCCGGCCGCGACGGCCGCGATCCGGGTGAGTGACGCGAACCGGGCCGAACGGACGGGAAGCATCGCCCCGAGCGCGGCGAAGACCAGGAGATTCCCCCCGACCTGCACGAACGCGGCCTGTCCCGGACCGTGGAGGGTCGCCCACAGGTCCGCGAACGGGACAAGGCTGACGCCCGAGACCCCCGCTCCGGGGGTGAGGATCATCCAGATCCAGGGCGCGGTCCCGGCCACCGCGACCACGTCGGCCAGGGCGGTGCGCGAGGGGAAGGGGTGGCCGGCGCGGGCGCGGCGGAGGGCCAGCAGGCGGACGGCCACGACGACCAAAGGGGTCGCCAGGAAGGCCACCAGAACGATGTTCCCCCACTGCTGCCACGCCTGGTGCATGAGGCAATGATGGGGTGCGCGCGGCCCCGCCGGACGGCCTCCCAGGTTACGAGAAGGTGACCTTCGAGCAAGGGCCGCCCCCGCCCCTCGCCGCACGCGGAAGGTCAGGGCCCTCGCCGTACGCGGAAGGTCAGGGGAGTGAGGCCGGGGCGAGGGTGCGCCCGAGGAAGTGCACGGCCCGGTCCCAGGCGGTCCTGGCGGCCTCCGGGTCGTGGAACTGCGGGGCCTCGTGGTTGTGGAAGGCGTGCCCGGCCTCCTCGGCGACGTACACCTCCACGTTCGGCCGCCCGGCCGCGGCCTTCTCGACCACGGAGACCCGCTCTCGCGGGATGTAGGGGTCGGAGCCGCCGAACACGAGCAGCAGCGGGCAGGTGATCTTCTCCAGCATGCCCGCCGCGTCGGGGACGGCCGACCCGTAGAACGACAGGACCGCGTCCACCTCGACCGTGGCCGCGAGCAGGTAGCCGATCGAGCCGCCCAGGCAGAACCCGACCACCCCGGCCCCGCCCTCCGCCTCGGGCAGCCCCCGCAGGTGCGCCAGGGCCACGGCCGAGTCGGCCACCCCGTGGGGGACGTCGAACGAGGAGACCATCTCGATCGACGAGGACGTCCCGGCCTCGTCGTGGCCGGAGACCCAGTTGGGCCGGAGCCGCCAGAACAGGTCGGGGGCGCCGACGACGTACCCGAGCGCGGCCAGGTCCTCGGCCACCTTCCTGATGTACGGCCCCACCCCGTAGATCTCCTGGATCAGCAGGATGACCGGTCCCCGGCCGGCCGGGGGCAGCCACAGGTGCAGGTCGAACGAGCCGTCGGCGACGGTGACCGTCTCGGTGCGAGCTTCCACGGGTTCCTCCTGCTGGTTCACGGCCTGCTGGTTCACGGCCTGCTGGTTCACGGCCTGCTGGTTCACGGTCTGGCGTACGGCGACGGGTGGGCAGTGAATCGCATACCCGTCGAACGCGGACAGATGTGCGGGCGGGGCGGCGGGGTGTGAGGCCTGCGGTCAGATGGTCCTGGCCAGGGCGCGGGAGATCCCCAGCGCGGCGGCCTTGACGGCCGGGGCGAGCCGGGTGGGCTGGAAGCGGGCCAGCGGCACCGAGACGGACAGCGCGGCCACGGCCACGCCGTCGCCGAACACCGGGGCCGCGATGCACGCGCCGCCCAGCTGGGCCTCCTCCCGCTCGTAGGCCAGCCCCGCCGCCTGGATCTGGCCCAAGGCCTCCTCCAGGCGGCGGGGGTCGACGATCGAGTGCGGGGTCAACCGGCGCAGCGGGCGGCCGAGGACCTCGTCGATCAGGTCGGGCCCGGAGTAGGCCAGCAGGGCCTTGCCGATCCCGGTGCAGGTCAGCGGGAGGCGCCCGCCGACGCGCGAGGGCAGCGCGAAGGCCTCCTGGCCCCGGATCTTCTCGACGTAGACGACGTCGAGGCCGTCGCGCACGCCCAGGTGGACGGTCTCGTGGGTCGCCTCGTAAAGGTCGTGCATGAAGGGCAGCGCCGCGTGTCTCAGGTCGCGCTCCAGGGGCACGATGCTCCCGAGCTCGAAGAGGCGGCGGCCGAGATAGTAGCCGTCCGGGCGGCGGGTGACCGCGCCGATCGAGGTCAGCCCGGTGAGCAGCCGGAAGGCGGTGGTCTTGGGCAGGTGGCAGCGCTCGGCGACGTCGGCCAGGCGCAGCGGTCCTCCCGTGGGACGGAACGCGTCGAGTACGAGCCAGGATTTCTCCAGCACGGACAGCCGGTCGGGGTTCCGTTTCACGGAACGCATTCTTGCCTACGAGCCACTTACGGCTCTATACCCGTACGTAGTGACCTCAACGAGTACGTCCCCGAGGAGCAGTCTTGTCTGACCAGGTGAACCACTTCATCGGTGGGGTGCCGGTCGCCGAGGGCGCGACGTTCACCACCCACGACCCGGTGACCGGGCTGCCGGTGCGCGAGGTCCGCGAGGCGGACCGGGACGTCGTCGGCAGGGCGGTGGCCGCCGCCCGCGCGGCGCTGCCCGGGTGGGCGGCGCTGCCGGTGGCGGAGCGCGCCGCCTGGACGCGCCGCCTCGCGGACGCGATCGAGGAGCGGTTCGAGGACCTGGTCGCGGCGGAGATCGCCGACACCGGGAAGTCGGTCACCCAGACCCGCACCCTGGACATCCCGCGCGGGGCCGCGAACTTCCGGTCGTTCGCCGAGATCGCGGCCCAGCACCCCGAGGACGCGTTCCACCTGATGGACGTGCTGAGCTACACCGTGCGCAAGCCCCTCGGGGTGGTCGCGGTGATCGTGCCGTGGAACCTGCCGTTCCTGCTGGCGACCTGGAAGCTCGGTCCCGCGCTCGTCGCGGGCAACACCGTCGTGGTCAAGCCATCGGAGCACACGCCGGGCTCGGTCGCGGTGCTCGCGGAGATCGCCGCGTCGATCGGCCTGCCCCCCGGCGTGCTCAACGTCGTGAACGGCTTCGGCGGCGGCTCCACCGGCCAGTTCCTGGTGGAGCACCCCGGCGTGGACGCGGTCACCTTCACCGGCGAGAGCCGTACCGGATCGACGATCATGAAGGCGGTCGCGGACCGGGTCAAGCCCGTCTCGTTCGAGCTGGGCGGCAAGAACGCGGGGCTGGTCTTCGCCGACGCCGACCTGGACGCGGCCGTCGAGGGGAGCGTGCGGTCGGTCTTCACCAACGGCGGCCAGGTCTGCCTGTGCACCGAGCGGCTCTACGTGCAGCGGCCGGTCTTCGAGGAGTTCGCCGCGCGGCTGGCCTCGCGCGCCGGGGAGCTGAGGTTCGGCCGCCCCTCGGACGAGGACGCCACGATGATGCCGATGATCTCCGCCGAGCACCGGGACAAGGTGCTCTCCTACTACGAGCTGGCCAAGCGGGAGGGCGCCGAGATCCGCGCCGGGGGCGGGGTGCCGCGCTTCGGCGACGACCGCGACGGCGGCTACTACGTCGAGCCGACCGTGCTGACCGGCCTGCCGCCCGACTCCCGGGTGAACCGGGAGGAGATCTTCGGCCCGGTCTGCCACATCGCCCCCTTCGACACCGAGGCCGAGGCGGTCGGGCTGGCCAACGACAGCGAGTACGGCCTGGCGGCGACCGTCTGGACGTCCGACCTGAGCAGGGCCCATCGGGTCGCCAGGTCGCTGGAGGCCGGGCTGGTCTGGGTCAACACCTGGTACCTGCGCGACCTGCGCACCCCCTTCGGCGGGGTGAAGCTGTCCGGCATCGGCCGCGAGGGCGGTACGCGCTCGCTGGACTTCTACTCCGAGCCCACCACGATCACCATCAAGCTGGAGCCTGGACATGACTGAGTGGAGCGAGGCCACCGACGTGCGCGCGGAGGCGGCCGACCGGCTGCTGGAGGCGGCCAGGAGCGGCAAGCCGTGCGCCCCGGTGCGCGACACGCTGCCGAGCGGGAGCGCCGAGACCGGTTACGCCGTACAGGAGATCAACACCAGGCGGGCGCTGGACGAGGGCCGCAGGCTGGTCGGCAGGAAGGTCGGGCTCACCTCCGCCGCCGTCCAGCGCCAGCTCGGCGTGGACCGGCCGGACTTCGGGATGCTCTTCGCCGACATGGCCTACCTCGACGGCCTGCCGGTGCCGACCGGCCGCTTCCTGCAGCCCAGGGTCGAGGCGGAGGTCGCGCTGGTCCTCGGGGACGACCTGGAGGGCGGCCCGTTCACGGTCGCCGACGTCATCCGGGCGGTCGACTTCGTGCTTCCGGCGATCGAGATCGTCGACAGCCGCATCGCGGGGTGGGACATCACGCTCGTCGACACGATCGCCGACAACGCCTCCAGCGGCGCGTTCGTCCTCGGCAACACCCCGGCGAGCCTGCGCGGCCTGGACCTGCGGCTGGCCGGGATGACCATGAAGCGGCACGGCGAGGAGGTCTCCACCGGCGCGGGCGCGGCCTGCCTCGGGAACCCGCTCAACGCCGCGGTCTGGCTGGCCGACGCGCTGGGCCGTACGGACTTCCCGCTGCTGGCCGGGGACATCGTGCTCACCGGCGCGCTCGGCCCGATGGTGGACGTCGTGCCCGGCGACGCGTTCGAGGTGCACATCGAGGGTCTCGGCTCGGTCAGGACGGTGTTCTCGTGAAGGTCCGAGAGGTGCTTTTCGTGAAGGCGGTCCTGTCGTGAAGATCGCCATTATCGGTTCGGGGAACATCGGCACCGACCTGATGTTCAAGGCGCTGCTGTCGGAGAAGGTGGAAGTCGTCGCGATGGCGGGCATCGACCCCGACTCCGACGGCCTGGCCCGCGCCCGCCGCCGGGGGGTCGCCACCACCCACGAGGGCGTCGAGGGGCTGGTCGCGCTGCCCGAATTCGCCGAGGTGGACGTCGTCCTCGACGCGACCTCCGCGGGCGCGCACCGGCACAACGACCGGGTGCTCCGGGAGCACGGCAAGCGCGTCATCGACCTCACCCCCGCGGCCGTCGGCCCCTACGTGGTGCCCCCGGTCAACCTGGACGCCCACCTCGCCGAGCGGAACCTCAACATGGTCACCTGCGGCGGGCAGGCCACCATCCCGATCGTCGCGGCGGTCGCCTCGCGGGTGCCCGTCCGGTACGCGGAGATCGTCGCCTCGATCTCCTCCCGGTCGGCGGGGCCCGGCACGCGGGCCAACATCGACGAGTTCACCGAGACGACCTCCCGGGCGATCGAGCGGGTCGGCGGGGCGGCGAGGGGCAAGGCGATCATCGTCCTCAACCCGGCCGAGCCGCCGCTGATCATGCGCGACACGGTCTACTGCCTGGTGGACGAGTGCGACGAGGCGACCGTGGCGGAGGTGGCGGGCGCCGTGCGGGAGATGGTGGCGCGGGTCAACGACTACGTGCCCGGCTACCGGCTCAAGCAGGACGTGCAGTTCGAGACGATCCCGGCCGGGGAGCCGCTGCCCGACGGCACCCGCGACGGCGGCGTCAAGGTGACCGTCTTCCTGGAGGTGGAGGGCGCCGCCCACTACCTGCCCGCCTACGCGGGCAACCTCGACATCATGACCGCCGCCGCGCTGCGCACGGCCGAGCGGCTCGCCGAACTGCCGGACCGGGCCGCGGGCGCGGGTCACGTGGACGACGCGGCCCGTACGGACGCCGAGGCTCGCACGGATGACGCGGCCCGTACGGACGCGGAGGTGGGCGCGTGAGGCTGTACGTGCAGGACGTGACGCTGCGGGACGGCATGCACGCCATCCGGCACCGCTACACCGTCGCCCAGGCCGTCGAGATCGCCGCGGCCCTCGACGCCGCCGGGGTGGCGGCCATCGAGGTCGCGCACGGCGACGGCCTGGCCGGGGGGAGCTTCAACTACGGCGCCGGCGCGCACACCGACGACGAGTGGATCGAGGCGGTCGCCGGGGTCGTGCGGCGGGCGAGGCTGACCACCCTGCTGCTGCCCGGCATCGGCACCATCCAGGACCTCCGGCGCGCCCACGCCCTCGGCGTCACCTCGGTCAGGGTCGCCACCCACTGCACCGAGGCCGACATCTCCGCCCAGCACATCTCCACCGCGCGCGAGCTCGGGATGGACGTGGCCGGGTTCCTGATGATGTCCCACATGGCCCCCGCCGGGGAGCTGGCGCGGCAGGCCGCGCTCATGGAGTCGTACGGCGCCCACTGCGTCTACGTGACCGACTCCGGCGGCCGGTTGACCATGGACGGGGTGAGGGAGCGGGTGAGGGCCTACCGGTCGGTGCTCGACGAGGGCACGGAGATCGGCATCCACGCCCACCACAACCTGGGCCTGGGGGTGGCCAACTCGGTCGTCGCGGTGGAGAACGGTACCTATCGGGTGGACGCCTCCCTCGCCGGGATGGGCGCGGGCGCGGGCAACTGCCCGATCGAGGTGTTCGTCGCGGTGGCCGACCTGATGGGCTGGGAGCACGACTGCGACCTGCACGCCCTGATGGACGCGGCCGACGACCTGGTCAGGCCGCTGCAGGACCGGCCGGTCCGGGTGGACAGGGAGACGCTGACGCTCGGCTACGCGGGGGTCTACTCCAGCTTCCTGCGGCACGCCGAGGCGGCCTCGGCGCGGTACGGGGTCGACACCCGGACCATCCTGACCGAGGCGGGCCGCCGCCGGATGGTGGGCGGCCAGGAGGACATGATCGTGGACATCGCGCTGGACCTGGCCCGGGAGGGAGCGCGACCGGACCTGGCAGGGGCGAAGGAGCAACCGGACATGGCAGGGGCGGGTAAGCGGCCGGATCCGGTGCGAGAGGAGACGCGGCCGGACCTGGCGCGGGAGGGGAGGCGGTCATGACCGACGTCCACAAGCTGGCCGCCGTCCTGGACGAGGCGGCCCGTACCGCCCGCACGGTGCCGAGGCCCGAGCAGGACTACGGGGTGGCCGACGCCTACCGGGTCCAGGAGGAGCTGATCCGGCTCCGCCTGGAGCGGGGTGACCGGCTCGCCGGGGTGAAGCTGGGCTTCACCAGCGAGGGCAAGCGGCGCCAGATGGGCGTGCGCGACATCATCTTCGGCCGGGTGCCGGAGTCGTCGGCCATCCTCGACGGTTCATACGCGGATATGTCGAGATATATCCATCCAAGAGTGGAGCCGGAGGTCGTCTACCTCGTCGGGCGGCGCATCGCGTCGCCGGGCGACGCGCTCGCGCCGGGCGCCATCGCGGCCGTCGCGACCGGCATCGAGGTCATCGACTCGCGCTACGAGGACTTCAGGTTCTCGCTGCCCGACGTGATCGCCGACAACACCTCGGCCGCCGGGTACGCCGTCGGCCCCTGGCAGCCGTACGACCCGTCGCGCTGGAACCTGGGCGTCGTCCTGGAGATCGACGGGCGCGTGGTCCACGCCGGGTCGACCGGCGCGATCCTGGGCGACCCGCGCAGGGCCCTCGCGGAGGCCGCGCGCCTCGCCCTGGAGGCGAGGACGGTCCTGGAGCCGGGCTGGATCCTCCTGGCGGGCGCCGCCACGCCCGCCGAGCCGCTCGTGCCCGGCGCGCGGGTACGGGCCGAGATCCAGCACCTGGGCCCGGTCTCGTTCACCGCCTCCTCGCCGGAACCCGCCCCGAAGGCTCCGGAACCCGCTCGGGAGGCCCCGGAACCCGCTTCAGAGGCTCCGGAACCCACGAGCTCGGAAGGGCAGGGATCATGAGCGACGGGCTCGTCGTGGCCGGGAAGGCGCGGCCGCGGGGCAGGTTCCCGCACGTGAAGCGGGCCGGAGACCTCCTGTACGTGTCCGGGACCAGCTCGCGCAGGCCCGACAACACGATCGTGGGAGCCGAGGCCGACGAGTTCGGCACGGTCACGCTCGACATCGCCGCGCAGACCAGGGCCGTGATAGAGAACATCGGCGACATCCTCAAGGCGGCGGGAGCCGACCTGAGCGATCTCGTCCAGATCACCACCTACCTGGTGAACATCAATGACTTCGGCGGATACAACGCGGTCTACGCGGAGTACTTCGACGAGACCGGCCCGGCGCGCACCACCGTGGCCGTCCACCAGCTGCCCCACCCGCACCTGCTCATCGAGATTCAGGCCGTGGCCCACCGACCGGAGGAGCGCCCGTGATCCCGCCCATCGACTTCACCAAGTGGATCGACGAGCACGCCCACCTGCTCAAACCGCCGGTGGGCAACAAGATGGTCTTCGAGGGCGCGAATGACTTCATCGTCATGGTCGTCGGCGGCCCGAACGCGCGGACCGACTTCCACATCGACCCGTACGAGGAGCTCTTCTACCAGGTCCGCGGCAACATGCACGTCAACGTGATGACCCCCGGGGGGCCGGAGACCGTGCACGTGCGCGAGGGCCAGATGTGGCTGCTCCCGCCGAACACGCCGCACTCGCCGCAGCGTCCCGAGGAGGGGTCGGTCGGCCTGGTGGTGGAGCGGATCAGGCCGGAGGGCGTGCTTGAGCGGTTCCTCTGGTACTGCCCGCGGTGCAGCGGCGTGGTCCACGAGGTCGAGCTGCAGGTCCGCGACATCGTGACCGACCTGCCGCCGATCTTCCAGGCGTTCTACGACGACGAGAAGGCGCGCACCTGCGACAACTGCGGCACCCTCCACCCCGGCAGGGGATAGCCGTTGATCATCGACGTCCACACGCACCACGTCCCCAGGGGCTGGCCGGAGCTCGGCTGGCCGGGGGCGCCCCGGCTGCGGGTCGACTCCGAGCGGGAGGCCGTGATCCTGCTCGGGGACCGGGAGTTCCGCCGGATCGCCGACGACTGCTGGAACCCCTCGGTCCGCCTGGAGCGGATGGACGCCGACGGGGTGGACGTCCAGGTCGTCTCGCCGACGCCGGTCTTCTTCTCCTACGAGCGACCGGCGGCCGAGGCCGTACGGGTGGCGCGGGTGTTCAACGACCTGGCGCTGGAGATCTGCGCCTCCGAGCGGCTGGTGCCGTTCTGCCAGGTGCCGCTGCAGGACCCCGACCTGGCCTGCGCCGAGCTCGACCGGTGCCTGGCCGCCGGGCACGCGGGCGTCGAGATCGGCAACCACGTCGGCGACCGCGACCTCGACGACGAGGGGATCGTCCAGTTCCTCCAGCACTGCGCCTCGGTGGGCGCGCCCGTCTTCGTGCACCCCTGGGACATGCCGGGCGGCCCCCGGCTGGACCGCTGGATGGCGCGGTGGCTGGTCGGCATGCCCGCCGAGACGCACCTGTCGGTGCTCGCCCTGATCCTGGGCGGGGTCCTCGACCGGGTGCCGGAGACGCTGCGCCTGTGCTTCGCGCACGGCGGCGGCTCGTTCGCCTTCTGGCTCGGCCGGTTCGAGAACGCCTGGCACCGCCGCAGCGACCTGGTCGGGGTCTCGGAGTTCCCCCCGTCGCACTACCTCGACCGGTTCAGCGTGGACTCGGTGGTGTTCGACGAGCGGGCGCTGCGGCTGCTGGTCGACACGATGGGGGAGGACGGGGTCATGCTCGGCTCCGACTTCCCCTACCCGCTGGGCGAGTCGCCGGTGGGCTCGCTGGTCCGCCGGGCGGGCTTCCTCTCCGACACCGCCCGCGCCAAGCTGCTCGGCGGCAACGCCACCCGGTTCCTCGCCGCTGACGGGGGCGGAATGCTGTGAGATCTGGCGTTGACGGCATTATGGGAGGGTTGCCAGGCACCTAACCGGGAGACGACTCTTGCCCATCAGCCGTGCGGAGTGTGTCGCGCTCGACGCCGCAGACCCCCTCAAGGACGTCAGGGACGAGTTCGTCCTGCCCGACGGGACGATCTACCTGGTCGGCAACTCCCTCGGCGCCCCGCCGAAGGCCGCGACGGCGGCGGTGACGCGGACGGTGGAACAGGAGTGGGGCGGCCGCCTGGTCGGTGCCTGGAACACCTCCGGCTGGTTCGACCTGCCGCTCACCACGGGCGACCGGCTCGCCCCGCTGATCGGTGCGGGGCCCGGCCAGGTGGCGGTGGGCGACACCACCTCGATCGCCATCGTCAAGGCCGTGTCCGCCGCGATGGGCCTGCGTCCCGGGCGCCGGGTCGTCGTCTCGGACCTGGCCAACTTCCCCACCGACCGCTACGTGGTCGAGGGGCTGGCCGAGGCGCTGGGCGGCTACGAGATCCGCGACGTCACCGGCGTCGACGACCTCTCCGACGCCCTGTCCGACGAGGTCGCGTGCGTGCTGCTGTCGGAGGTGGACTACCGGACCGGGGCCCGCCACGACACGGCGCCGGTCACCGCGCTGGTCCAGGAGGCGGGCGCGCTGATGATCTGGGACCTGTGCCACAGCGCCGGCGCCTACCAGGTGGACGTCTCGGCGGCCGACTTCGCGGTCGGCTGCACCTACAAGTACCTGAACGGCGGCCCCGGCTCCCCGGCCTTCGTCTACGTCCACCCGCGCCACCAGGCCGGGGCGCGGCCCATGCTCACCGGCTGGCACGGCCACGCGGCGCCGTTCGCGTTCGAGCCCGGCTTCCGCCCCGCCGACGGCATCCGGCGCTTCACCGTGAGCACCCCGCACGTGCTCTCCTTCGCCTCGCTCAACGCCTCGCTCGACATCTGGGAGCGCGTCGACCTGGCCGCCGTACGGGCCAAGAGCGTGGCGCTGGGCTCGATCTTCATCGAGCTCGTCGAGGAGCTCCGCGCGCCGTACGGGCTGGAGCTGGTCTCGCCCCGCGACCCGGAGCGCAGGGGCAGCCAGGTCAGCTTCGGCCACCCTGACGGCTACCCGGTCATGCGCGCCCTGATCGACCGTGGCGTCCACGGCGACTTCCGCGCCCCCAATGTCCTCAGGTTCGGTTTCGCGCCGCTCTACATCCGTTTCGCGGACGTCTACGACGCGGCGGTGATCCTGACCGAGGTGCTGGAGAAGGAACACTGGCGCGACGACCGTTACAACCACCGCCTCACCGTCACCTGAGGGCACCTCGGGGGGAGGGGCCTCAGCGCTTGCTCAGGCGGCGTCCCTTGTAGATCGGGTGGTCGGTCTCCCAGTATCTCCAGCCCTCCACCCGGGCGGGGACGTTGGCCACCCCGGCGGCGATCTTGCGCATCCGGCAGCTGTAGACCTGCTTCCACGCGGAGAAGCCCACCCGGTAGCCGAAGACGCGGTACCACATGTTCCCGTACTTTCCCTTGGTGATCTCCTGGGTGTACTGGTGTCCGGTCTCGACGATGTACTCCTCGGCGAGCAGCGGGTTCACCATGTTCCGCAGCTCGCGGATCAGGTCGTCCCTGTCGATCTCGCCGATCCGCTCCCTTTCGATCTCCATCTCGGCGTAGACGCGGTGTTGCCGGGTGACGGAAACCGTCATCGTGCCGCCGGGGCCGTCGATGAAGCGCGTACGGGGAACGAAGAAATTCCTCGGTTTGAAGGAATGGAATCTGAAGAGGGACCTCGGTTTGCATTTCCTGCGCGCCTGCTCCAGGAGCGAGTGGCGGTGGTCGTCGTCGTCATCGTCGCCGGTCCCGAAGTCGGTGCCGGTGCCCGTGTCGGTCTCGGCGTTGGCGCCGGTGTCGGTGCCGCTGTCGGTGTCCGTGGTGGTGCCGTCGGGGGAGGTGGTGGTGGAGGTGCTGGTCGACGTGACGGACGACTTCGCGTCGGGCGGCGGGTCGCCGGGCGCGGACGCGGTGGCGGGCGAGGCGGCGGTGACGACAAGGGCCACGGAGAGGGAACCGGCCAGGGCGAGCACCGCCGATCCTTTCGGCGGGCGCCCCTTTCGCCGTTCACGTACGGTCGCGGCACCGGTCCGAGGGCTGGGAGTGATCATGGAGACACCATTCCCTTCGAGGCGTGGTCCGCGGCCGCGACCGGTCCGCTGACCGGAATACGGCTCTTCGCCGGTACGCCGAGCCGCTCAGCGTGACAGTGACGATGCTTACAGCCACGATTGAGGGTCATGTGGTGACACGCCGAGACCCCGTCCACCGAATGTCCACCGAATGGGGAAAGGGCCGGGGAAGGGGGGCCGGGGTGATCGCCCGCCGATGGGTGCGGGTGTGCGCAGCTGTGCGCCGACAGGTGCCGGTGCGCGCCGGTTCGTCTCAGGGGCGCGGGAGGCTCCGCAGGTTCGCCTTCGCCATGTCGATCATGCGCCCCACCCCGCCGGTGAGCACGATCTTGCCCGCGGCCAGGGCGAACCCCTTCACCTGCGCCCGGCTGATGTGCGGCGGCATGGCCAGCACGTCCGGGTCGGTGACCACGTCGAGGAGGAAGGGCCCGGGGGTCGCGAAGGCCGTGGTCAGGGCCTCCCGTACGTCCGAGGGGTTCTCCACCCGCGCCGCCCCGATCCCGGCCGCGGCGGCGATCGCCGCGTAGTCGACGGGAGCGTGGTCGGTGCCGTGGTCGGGTATCCCGTCCACCATCATCTCCAGCTTCACCATGCCGAGCGAGGAGTTGTTGAACACCACCGTCTTCACCGGCAGGTCGTGCAGCCGGACGGTGAGAAGCTCCCCGAGGAGCATGGCGAGCCCGCCGTCCCCGGAGAGCGAGACGACCTGCCGGCGCCGGTCGGTGAACTGGGCGCCGATCGCGTGCGGGAGGGCGTTGGCCATGCTCCCGTGCCAGAACGAGCCGATCACCCGGCGGCGCCCGTTGGGGCTGAGGTAGCGGGCCGCCCAGACGGTGCACATCCCGGTGTCCACGGTGAACACCGCGTCGTCGGCGGCGAGCTCGTCGATCAGGTTCGCGACGAACTCGGGGTGGATCGGCAGGTGGTGCTCGATGTCGTGGGTGTACGCCTCCACGACGTTCTCCAGCG
Organism: Streptosporangium sp. NPDC002721; assembly: GCF_042888905.1. NCBI lineage: Bacteria > Bacillati > Actinomycetota > Actinomycetes > Streptosporangiales > Streptosporangiaceae > Streptosporangium > Streptosporangium sp. NPDC002721. Next base: position 161,995 of record NZ_JBIAQI010000017.1, on the reverse strand, counting down.
CCTTCAGGTGCCTGCCCAGCATCCTGTCGAGATGGCGGCGGTCCCTCTTCTGCTCGACGTGCGGCAGCACCGCGCGGATCGTCGCGCCGACGTCGCCGTGCACGGCCAGCTCCAGCGGGGTCCTGCGCCCCAGCCGCGCCGCGTCGTGGTCGATCTGGACCGTACGCGAGCCGGGCAGGAAGTCGTCGTAGGGGAAGTCGGTCCCGGCCAGCACCAACAGGTCGGCCTCGTGCGTCGCCTCGTAGCAGGCGCCGTACCCGAGCAGCCCGCTCATCCCCACGTCGTAGGGGTTGTCGTACTGGATCCACTCCTTGCCGCGCAGCGCGTGCCCGACCGGTGCCAGGAGGCGTCCGGCCAGCGCCATGACCTCGTCGCGGGCGTGGCGGGTCCCGGCGCCGCAGAACAGCGTCACCTTCTCGGCGCGGTTCAGCGCCGCCGCCAGCTCGGCCACCTGGTCGGGGTGCGGGACGACCGTGCCGCTCCCGGTCACGAAGTCGTGCTCGCCGGTGGGGCGGGCGGCGGACAGGTGCGCCACGTCGCCGGGGAGCACCACGACCGAGACGCCGCCGAGGCCGATCGCCTGCTGTACGGCGACGCGGAGCACCCGGGGCATCTGCTCGGGCGTGCCGATCATGTCGCAGAAGTGGCTGCACTCCACGAACAGGCGCTCGGGGTGGGTCTCCTGGAAGAAGCCGGTGCCGATCTGCGAGGAGGGGATGTGCGAGGCGAGCGCGAGCACCGGGGCGCCGCTGCGGTGGGCGTCGTAGAGCCCCTGGACCAGGTGGGTGTTGCCGGGCCCGCAGCTGCCCGCGCAGACCGCCAGGCGCCCGGTGACCTGTGCCTCGGCCGCGGCGGCGAACGCCCCGGCCTCCTCGTTGCGTACGTGGATCCACTCGATGCGGCCGGCCTTCCTGATGGCGTCGACCACCGGGTTCAGGCTGTCGCCCACCACCCCGTAGATCCGTTCCACCCCGGCCTGGCGGAGAACCTCGATGAACTGCTCGGCCACGGTCGCCATGGTGCCCCCTCGTGTCTGGCGTCACCGGGGTACCTCACCGTATTTCGCCGGATCACTCCGGGTTTCCCCAGGTCAACCGGCATCACCCGGTGTCATTTCGGGAGAAGGTGTGCGATCAGGTGCTCGGAGACCGCCTCCGGCCGCTCGACGTTCGCCAGGTGGGCCGCTCCGTCCAGGACGACCAGCCGGGAGCCGGCAATCCCTTCGACGATCCGTTCCGCGTGCTCGGGCGGCGTGGCGGGGTCGTCGGCCCCGGCGAGCACGAGCGTGGGCGCCGAGATCAGCGGCAGGTCGGGGCGGAGGTCCATGGCCCCGACGGCCTCGCAGCAGGCGGCGTACCCCTCGGCGGAGATGCCGCCGAGCATCGTCGCGTACGGTTCCCGCCCGGTGAAGGCGGGGGTGAACCACCGGGCCATGGCCGCCTCGGCGATCGACGCGGTGCCCGCCCCGCGGACCGCGTCCGCCCGCTCGGCCCAGGACTCGGGGGTGCCCAGCTTCGCCGACGTGCACAGCAGCGCGAGCCGGTCGATCCGCCCGGGCGCGTGCGCGGCCAGCCACATGCCGGTCATGCCGCCGAGCGAGAGCCCCGCGAAGGAGACCCTCGGCAGCCCCAGCAGGTCGAGGAGGTCCAGCACGTCACCGGCCAGGTCGGCGATCGAACACCTCCCGGTCGCCGGGGACCGCCCGTGGCCCCGGTGGTCGAAGCGGACGACCCTGAAGCGCTCGGTCAGCGCCTCCATCTGCGGGTCCCACATCTCCAGCGTGGTGCCCAGCGAGCCGGCCAGCACGAGCGGCGGGCCGTCGGCGGGTCCTTCGATCTCGTGATACAGCATTGTTCACCTATCGCACATAAGTTCTTTATCCGGACATACTGTAGCCCGGAGGATACGTTCTCCAGGGAAGATGGCCAGGTCCGGCCGGAGGTCTGTCACTTTGCGTGGCGCCCTACCTACCATGCGGCGAGGTAGCCGCTTTTGGAAGGGTGCAGATGACCGGGCAGAACCCAGCGATCCCGTCCGACTACGTGTTCGACAACGACGGGGACCACTCGTCCGACCAGCACCATTACCTCGCCCGGCTCCTCGACCCGCTCACCTTCGAGCGCCTCGCGCTGACCGGTGTCGGGGCGGGCTGGAACTGCCTGGAGGTCGGGGCCGGCGGGGGCAGCGTGGCCCTCTGGCTGGCCGAACGGGTGGCGCCGGGCGGGCGCGTGCTGGCGACCGACATCAAGCCGGGCCTGATCCCGTCCAGGCCGGGGCTGACCGTGGCCCGCCACGACATCGTCACCGACCCGCTGCCGGAGGGCGCGTTCGACCTGATCCACGCCCGGCTCGTGCTCAGCCACCTGCCGGGGCGCGCCCAGGTCCTGCGACGCCTGCGGGCCGCGCTGCGGCCCGGTGGCTGGCTGCAGCTCGACGAGATCGACATCACCCGCTGGGTGGCGCCGCATGCCTCTGGCGGGCGCGCGGGGGAGGTGTACGGGGTCTACGTCACGGCGATGGCCCGGGTGCTGAGCGCGGCCGGTGGCGATCCGACCTGGGGCGGCTCGGCGGCTCGTGACATGGCGGCGGCGGGTCTGGTCGACATCGACCGGTTCCGCTGGACCGAGGTGTGGGAGCGGGGTTCCGCCGGGCTCGGCCTCCTGATCAGCAACAGCCACCACCTGGAGGACCGCCTGGTGGAGGCGGGGATGACCTTCCAGCAGCTCGGGGAGGTCAGGGAGGTCATGTCGGCCCCGGGTTTCAGCGCTCCCTCCTTCGAGATCCACTCGATCCTCGGCCGCAGGGCCCAGGACGGGTGAGGGTCGCGCCGGGCGCGTGAGGGTCCCGGTCTCACGAGTCCGGGCGAGGACCGCTCTCTGCGACCGCCCCTGGAGGACCGCGACCGCCTCCAAGGGGCCGAGACCGCCCTCAGGGGACCGAAACCCGTGACGGCCCGTGAAAGGCCGGGCTCCGTGACATGCCGGAATTCCGCCTCTCGGGTTTCGGCCATTTACCGACGCTGTGATCTGTGCCACCCTCCATAACAAAGCTCTAGAAGCGGATTCTAGATTTTGGCTACAGGAAGGCCGGCGCATGGTCGACACGCCCACCACCCCACGCCTGAAACTCGGAGCGCCTCGCAACGGGGAGGTCGACGGCACGTCTCGCGCCCCCTACGGCTGGGCTCCCCTGATCGTGCTCTTCATCGTCGGGCTCGTCGACCGCATCGAGTTCAACCTGCTGTCCGGGGTGTTGCCGGCCATCCAGGCCGAGTGGGGCTTCAGCGACACCGTCGCCGGGTCCATACCGACCGCCTCCGCCCTGGCGGCCGCCCTCGTCGCGCTTCCCGCCGGGTACCTCGCCGACCGGCGCAGCCGTACCCGGATCATCGCCGTCGTCGTCTTCTGCTGGGCCCTGGCCACGCTCGGCTCGGGGCTGGCCGCCGGGTTCGCGATGTTCTACGCGATGCGCGTCTTCCTCGCCGCCGCCGAGAGCATCGACAACCCGGCCGCCGGCAGCCTCCTGGCCGACTACTACCCCCCGGCCACCCGCGCCCAGGCCTACGGCTGGACCCGCGTGACCACCTATCTGGGTGGCATCGGCACGCTGCTCGGCGGCGTGCTCGCGGAGGCGTTCGGCTGGCGCAGCGCGTTCCTGATCATGGTCGTGCCGGGCGCGCTCACCGCGCTCCTCGTGTGGCGGCTGCACGAGCCCGCCAGGGGCCACCTCGACCGGCTGGTCGCCAACGCGACCCCCACCGGCGCCGAGCCCGACCCCGTTCAGGGCTCCGTGCTCGACGCGGGTTCCGGCCTGGCCACCGCCGAGGCGCCCGCCCCCAAGCCGCCGTTCGCCCGCCAGCTCCGCGAGGTCCTGGCCATCCGCACCCTGCTCGCGGTCTCCATCGGCCTGATGCTGCTCAGCCTGGGCCTGGCCGGGATCTTCTACTGGCTGCCCTCGCTGCTGGTACGCAACTTCGGCATCGGCCCCGCCGCCGCGGGCTCGCTGGGCGGTCTCATGACCATCGTCGGCGTGGTCTCGGGGACCCTGATCGGTTCGTGGCTCGGCCGGCGCTGGCACGGCACCCGCAAGGGCGGCAGGCTCCTGGCGGGTGGCGGTGGCATCACGGCCGGATCGGTCGTCCTGGCCGTCGCGCTCACGATGGACTCCCTGGCCGCCTTCTGCGTGGTGGTCACGGTCTCCAGCGTGCTGACGTCGATGGCCATCCCCAACATGACCGCCTCGCTCGCCGACGTGATCAGCGCGAGCTCCCGGGGCCTCGGCTTCGCCGTCCTCCAGGTCCTCATCACCGGCGGCGCGGCGTTCGGGCCCCTGGTCGTCGGCATCGCCTCCGACGGCACCGGCTCGCTCCTCTCCGCCATGTACGTCCTCATCGTGCCCATGGTGATCGGCGGCCTGCTCACCCTGGCCGCGCGAGGCTTCTTCGAGAGCGACTCGCGGAGGGTTCTCGAAGCGGCCCGCCGCTGACCCCGGCCCGTCACCGAACCGGCCGCCCGTCACCGGAGGGCCGTCATCGGCCGTCCGTTCCCGGCCGCCCGTCACCCGGCGGGCGGCCGCCGACCGGCGGCGGACGGTGCCGGAATGATCTCAATCCGTGGCGGCGGCGAAGAGGGATCGCTCGCGGAGAATGTCCGGCGTGAGCTGCGCAATTGATGAAAAGCCCGGTTTTTACGGGGACGTAGCCATCAGGCTCAACATGAACATTGATACTCAATATTCGCTCCGGTGGCTTGAAGCGCGATATGTCCCATGGGCATAGTGTGTCGAATCACACACGCACCAGTCGCGGCGTGCGACCGCGGGGCACCCACTGCCCGCGGCTGTCGGCCACGCGCAGGAACCGCGGATTGGACAAGTCGAATGAGTTCCCCCCCTCCGATTCGCTGGAAGATCCTCCGGATCCTCATCCTCCCCGTGCTCTCGTTGATCATCCTGTGGGTGTTCGTCGCCTACTCGACCGTCGCGCAGGTCGCCGGCATCGCCCAGACCCAGACGCGCTGGCAGGTGATCGGCGCGCCGATCCGGCAGCTGATCGTCGAGATCCAGCGGGAGCGCCAGCTCTCCGCCGAGGCGGCGGGCGCCACCGGCCAGAGCCGGGCGCTCACCGAGCAGCGGCGGGTCACGAACGGCAGGCTGGACGGGGTGCGCCAGGCGATCGCCTCCGCCGCGGCCTACGAGCCCGGCAACGCCCCGAAGGACGTGCGGTCGCTGGAGGCGGCCATGGACGGGCTCATCCAGGTCCGTACCTTCGCCGACAGCGGTGCGATCACCCCCATCCAGGTCACCGACGGCTACAACGAGTTCATCAGCGTCGCCAATCGGCAGTTCGGTGACATCGCCGCGATCGCCGACCTGACGTCCTTCCGCAACGTCCGCGGCATGGGCGCCTACAGCACCACCAGCGAGTACGCGGGCCGGGAACACGCCGTGCTCACCGCCGCGATGAAGCGCGGCGAGATGACGCCCGCCGAGCACGCCGCCTTCGTCTCGGCGATGACCAGCCGGAGAAACTACCTGGTCTACGCGGAGCGGGACATGAGTCCCGACCTGCGGGCGGAGTACGAGACGTTCATGCAGAACCCCGCCTACCTGCGCTTCAAGGCCCACGAGGACAGGATCTTCTCGTGGAACCTCATCGGTAAGCCTCCGCTGGACGCCGCCGAGTGGAAGCGTGACGCCGAGACCGTACTCGCCGCCGTCAACAAGCAGAGCGTGCAGGCGCTGGCCCGCTCCACGGCCAGGGGCGACGACCTCAGGAACTCCGCCCTCCTGCGGATCGGGCTCACCCTGGGGCTGGGCCTGCTCGCGATCATCATCTCGATCTGGGTCTCCTACCGGTTCGGCCGCTCGCTGATCGCCGAGCTGAAGCGGCTCCAGGCCTCGGCCGTGGAACTGGCCGAGGAGCGACTGCCCCGGCTGGTCGAGCGGCTGCGCAAGGGCGAGGACGTCGACCCGGCGACCGAGGCCCCCGAACTGGCACCCGCGAACACCGCCGAGGTCGACCGCGTCGTGAACGCCTTCTCCAGCGTGCGGCGTACCGCGGTGGAGGCCGCGGTCGGCCAGGCCACGCTCCGCAAGGGCGTCGGCATGGTCTTCCTGAACCTCGCCTGGCGCAACCAGGCGCTGCTCCACCGCCAGCTCACGCTCCTCGACACGATGGAGCGCCGCGTCGAGGAGCCGGAGACCCTGGAGGGCCTCTTCAAGCTCGACCACCTGACCACCCGCATGCGGCGGCACGCGGAGAACCTGATCATCCTGTCCGACGCGGCCCCGGCCCGCAGGTGGCGCGACCCGGTGCCGATCTTCGACGTGGTGCGCAGCGCCGTGCTGGAGGTCGAGGACTACACCCGCGTCACCGTGCTTCCCATGCCGCACGCGCCGCTGCTGATCGGTGCCGCGGTCACCGACGTGATCCACCTGATCGCCGAGCTGGTGGAGAACGCCACCATCTTCTCGCCGCCGAACACCGTGGTGCACGTACGCAGCATGGTCGCGGCCAACGGCTTCGCGCTGGAGGTCGAGGACCGGGGCCTGGGACTGAGCCAGGCCAACCTCGACGAGCTCAACGCCAAGCTCGCCGACCCGCCGGAGTTCGACCTGGCCGACAGCGACCGGCTCGGCCTGTTCGTCGTCGCCAGGCTCGCCGCCCGGCACGGGATCAAGGTCGTGCTGCGCCCCTCGCCGTACGACGGCACCACCGCGATCGTGCTGCTGCCGCAGAACCTGCTCGCCACCTGCGCGTCGCTGGCCGCCGAGGGCGTGCACCGGCCGCGCCAGGGAGGCGCGCACGCGGGCGGGCCCGTCAGGGCGCTGAACGCGGGGCCGGAGGAGTGGCCCAAGGTCCTGCCCGGCACGCAGGAGGAGGAGGTGACGGCCGGCGCGTCCGAGACCACGCAGAGCTGGTTCCCCACCCAGGAGCGGCGCGAGGCCCCGGCCGTCCCCAACGGCTCCCCGGTCGCCTCTCCGAACGGTTCCCCGAACGGCTCCGCGACCGTCCCCAACGGCTCCCCGAACGGTTCCTCGAACGGCTCCCCGACGTCCGTGCGGCGGGCCGTGTACATACCCGACACCGACGACGACCTGGACGGGCTGCCGATGCGGGTTCGGCAGGCTAATCTGGCCCCCCAGCTCCGCCAGACGCGTTCCGCCGAGAAGCGCGACATCAGCGCGCGAACTCCCGAGGAGCTCTCAAACCTCATGTCGTCCATGCAACGAGGCTGGCAGCAGGGTCGCAGCCAGGCCGAGCAGGAACTGGACGTGTGGAAGCGAAAGGATGGCCACTCCGATGCCCGACCCCAGATCTGAACTGAGCTGGCTGCTCGACGACCTGACCCAGCGGGTCACCGGTATCCGGCACGCCATCGTGCTGTCCGCCGACGGCCTGGCGATGGGCGGTTCCCGGGAGCTGACCCGGGAGGACGCCGAGCATCTGTCCGCCATCTCGGCGGGAAGTCACAGCCTCGCGCTGGGCGCGGGGCGGCACTTCGGCCTCGGTGGCGTGCGGCAGACCATCATCGAGATGGAGGGCGGCTTCCTGTTCGTCACCGCGGCGGGACAGGGGGCCAGGCTGGCCGTACTGGCCGCGGGCGACGCCGAACTGGGCATGGTGACGTACGAGATGGCGCTGATGGTCAAGCGCGTCGGCGAGCACCTGTCCGCGCAGCCGAGGGGAGCTGCCCCGGCGCCGGCCTGGAATGGTGCGAGAACGTGACGGGAGAGGATCCCGGGCCACTCGTCAGGCTCTTCGGGTTGACCGGCGGCCGGGCGCGCCCGGTCGGGGAGACCTTCGACCTGGTGGCCATCGTCACGACCGCCGAGATGCCGTTCGAGCCGGTCGGGCTGATGCCCGAGCATCTCGACGTGCTGACCGCATGCCGTCGGCCCACCCCCGTGGCGGACGTCGCAGCGCACCTCAAGCTGCCACTCAACATCACCCGCGTACTCCTCAGCGAGCTGCGACGCGAGGGCCTGGTCACCATCGACAGGCCCCAGCCGGTGGGGAAGACGATCGACGAACGCATCTACAGGGAAGTGCTGCATGGAATACGCGGCCTCTGAGCCGGGGACGACCCCGGCCGACAGCCCGGCCATGGCCATCAAGATCCTCATCGCCGGTGGTTTCGGGGTCGGCAAGACGACCATGGTCGGCACGATCAGCGAGATCAGGCCCCTGCACACCGAGGAACTGCTGAGCGAGCGCGGCATCTACGTGGACGACACCGCGGGCGTGGAGTCCAAGATCACCACAACCGTCGCGCTGGACTTCGGCCGGATCACCATCCGCGACGGGCTCTGGCTCTACCTGTTCGGCACCCCGGGCCAGGACAGGTTCTGGTTCATGTGGGACGAGCTGTCCGTCGGCGCCCTCGGCGCGGTCGTGCTCGCCGACACCCGCCGCCTGCAGGACTGCTTCCCGGCCGTCGACTACTTCGAGCAGCGCGGGCTCCCGTTCGTCGTGGCGGTCAACTGCTTCGACGGCGCGCGGCGGCACGACCCGATCAAGGTACGGCGGGCGCTGGGCCTGGACGGCGTGGCCCCGATCATCCTCTGCGACGTGCGCAGGCGCGAATCGGTCAAGGAGGTGCTGACCACGCTTGTCACCTACTCGGCGGGAGGCGCCTTCCAGGCGGCTCACGCGGGCGCCTGACGCCCTGGCGTTGTCTCACCCGGGGGCCGGGTTCTCCGGGCTTTCCCGGTTCTCCGGGTTTTCCGGGACCTCCCCGGCCCTCCCGTCGCGTTCCCTGTCACGCTCGTCGCGCCTCCTGTCGCGCTCTCCCAGGAGCCGCGCGGTCTCCTCGGAGACCTCGGTGGCGAGCACGGCCGACACGACGTCGACCAGGTGGCTGGTGAAGAGCCGGTCGTCCCTGCCCTCGGGTCCGGCGGCGCGGCGGGCCAGCTCCACGTACGTGATCCGGATCGCCATGAAGCGCTGGTGCAGCCGGCGCAGCGCGACCTCGGACAGCAGCGGGGCCACGAGCTCGCGCCACCGGTCGATGCTCTGCCCCGGGTCCGTGCTCCGCGTGGCGGGCAGGGGCGTGCGGTGCACGAGCTGTTCCATGATCCGCAGGTAGTGCCGGCCGCCGTCGGGGTCGGCCAGCTTGGCCGCCATCGGCCGTACCAGCGCGGCGGCGAGGGTGCGGCGGGCCTCGGCCTCGGGCAGGTCGCCCCGGGACTCGTACTCGTCGAGCAGCTGGTGGCGGCGCGCCTCGATCTCGGGGTGGTGCTTGGCGAGCACCGCGCCCAGCAGGCCCGCGCGGTCCCCGAAGTGGTACTGCAGCGCCGTCGCGTTGCGCTGTCCGGCGGCGCCGTTGATCTCGCGGAGCGACACGCCGTCGATCCCGCGCTCGGCGAACAGCCGCTCGGCCGCCGCGACCAGGCGCCTGCCGGTCGCTTCCGGGTTGGGGGGCATGCCGTGCTCTCCTGCCTTTCCGTGCCTCGCCGGTGCCTCGCCGGTGTCTTGCCGGTGAACGTACCGGTCGCTAGGGTAATAATGCATGTGTATCAAATCATGAAGCATTCGCATCAAGGCCGCGGCACACCCGCCCGGCGGCCCCCTGACCCGTAGGACCCGCAGGACCTGTCAGCCGCCGCTAAGGGGAGGACCCCATGGCCATCGACTTCACCCTCGCCCCCGAGCACGAGGAGATCCGCCGCAGGGTGCGGGCCTTCGTCCAGGAGACCATCGTCCCGGCCGTCAGCGGCTTCGACGACGAGGAGAAGGTGACCTCGCGCGACGAGTACATCCGCGTCATCTTCGAGCTGCGCGGCAAGGCGCAGGCCGAGGGGCTGTGGCTGCCGCACATGCCCAAGGAGTGGGGCGGCATGGGCCTCGGCCACGTCGAGCTGGCCATGGTGCAGTCGGAGGCGGCCAAGACCCGGCTCGGGCCGTGGGTCCTCAACTGCTCGGCGCCCGACGAGGGCAACATGCACACGCTGCTGCACTGGGGGACCGACGAGCAGAAGGAGAAGTACCTCAGGCCGCTGCTCAAGGGGCACAAGATGTCGTGCTTCGCGATGACCGAACCGGAGGTGGCCGGCTCCGACCCCACACTCATCCGCACCCACGCCGTCCAGGACGGCGAGGAGTGGGTCATCAACGGCCACAAGTGGTTCATCTCCAACGCTCGCCGGTCGAGCTTCGCCATCCTCATCGCCAAGACCGAGCTCGACGTGCCCGAGGGCTCGCGCGGCGGCAACACGGCCTTCCTCGTCGACCTTCCGCAGGAGGGGTGGAACGACGTCCGCGAGGTCGAGACGATGCACGGCTCCACCGGCCACAGCGAGATCGTCATCACCGACCTGCGGGTGCACGACAGCCAGATCCTCGGCGGGCGCGGCAACGGCCACCGGCTCGGCCAGTACCGCCTGGGCCCGGCGCGGCTCGCGCACTGCATGCGCTGGATCTCCCAGGCCGAGACGGCGCTCGACATGATGGTCGACCGCGCGCTCAACCGCTACAGCCACGGGTCGCTGCTCGCCGAGAAACAGGGTATCCAGTGGCTGATCGCCGACTCGGCCATGGAGCTGTACCAGTGCAAGCTGATGGTCCTGCACGCCGCCTCGAAGATCGACAGGGGTGAGGACTTCAGGACCGAGGTCTCGATGTCGAAGCACTTCGTGGCCAACAGCCTCAACCGGATCGTCGACCGGGCGATCCAGGTGCACGGCGCGCTCGGCTACTCGACCGACACCCCGCTGGCCAAGATGCTCCAGCACGCCCGCTGGGCCCGCTTCGCGGACGGGGCCGACGAGATTCACCAGATGCGCATCGCCGAGCGTACGATCGCGGCGTACCGGAGTACGGGCTCGACCAACGCCGCCACCGGAGGGCTGCCGCTGTGAACACTGACAAGACCGGTGGTTTCACCGGGGAGGGCGGCGGGGGCGGGCTGCTCAGCGGTCTGGGCGTCCAGGGGGCCCAGGAGAGCGTGACCGGGACGTTCAACACGGTCCGCAGCGAGGATCTGGAGGGCAAGGTCGCCCTCGTCACCGGCGGCGGCAACGGCATCGGCGCGGGCGTGGCCCGGCGGCTGGCCGGGGGCGGGGCCCGCCTCGTCCTCGCCGACATCGACGACGTCGCGGGCGGCAAGCTCGCCGACGAGCTGGGAGCGACGTACGTCCACTGCGACGTGTCGAGGCTGGAGGACAGCGAGGCGGCGGTGGCGACCGCGGTCGAGCGGTACGGCAGGCTCGACCTCGCCTTCCTCAACGCGGGCATCGCCTCGGGCTTCGGGCTGGGCGAGGACTTCGACGTCCGGCGCTACCGCCTGGCGATGGGCGTCAACCTCGACGGCGTCGTCTTCGGGATGCACGCCGCCATCCCGGCCCTGCGGGCGGCGGGCGGCGGCACGATCGTGGCGACCGCGAGCATGGCGGGCATCGTCGGCATCCCCTCCGACCCCGTCTACGCCGCCAACAAGCACGCCGTCGTCGGCCTCGTCCGCTCGCTCGCCGAGGACCTCCGGCCGCACGGCATCAAGGTGCAGGGCCTGTGCCCGTCGTTCGCCGACACCGCGATCCTCGGCGAGGGCAAGGCGGTGCTGGAGCAGTTCGGCTTCCCGATCCTGGACGTCTCGTCCGTCGTCGACACCTTCGTCCAGCTGCTCGACAGCGACGGCACCGGCGAGTGCTGGTTCGTCGTCCCGGGCCGGGAAAGCCAGCCCTTCGCCTTCCGCCGCGCCCCGGGCCCGCGAGCCTGAACGGGTTCCGTAAGACTTCTTGTAGGGCGGCAGGATTCCGCGGGCCGGTCAGCCAGCGTTCGACCATGCTGACGTGTGAGGATTCCAGCGTCCCAAAAACGTGCCGGTGAGTATGGGGGTGATGAACGCCTCCGCCGCCACCTGGGCATCGGCCAGGGAAAGGCACCCCCGGAGTCCGACCACCTCGGCCGCGGCGGTGGGGTATCCCCTGCCCCAGGAAGGGTCGGGGAAGACGAACCGGTCCGGCAGCGTCAGATCCGTTCCCAGTCCGGTGCGACGACGGACTTCGCTGCTGAGCGCGATTCGCACCGCGGCTCCACTCAGACTCTCTTTCTGACTGATCAGCAGAAGGTCCGCGAGGTCACGAAACCGGGTGGACGCGGCACCCTGATGACGCTCGTACATGGCGCAGATCTTGTCCGCCACATGATCCGCGAGTGGATAGAGGTGAACGAGCGGCCAGTCATCCGGCCAGGACATGAGGGAACTCGATGCGAGGCTCACCTTCTCAGGAGTTTCAGTGGGATACCGGCCGGTGACAAGGTCAACTTTGATCGTGTCGAGTAGGCGAGTGCCCAGGGCGACGGTGAAGGTTTGTTTGGCACCGCCGATTTCGTCGGAATGTTCAACCATGCTGGTGGGGCTGAAGGTGAAAAAGTCGCCCAGATCAAGTGCGGCGGCATCGAGCAACGCGCTCAGTGCCTCCTGGACACTCTGTGCCGTGGAGCGTTGCAGGTCGATGTCTCTGCTCAGGCGAGCCTGGGCCGGGTAACGCAGTAGAAGCGCTTGCCCTCCCTTGAGGAGCCATCCATCAGGGTCATGACGAAAGACTCGCGTGACCAAACGGCTGAAGTAGAAGCTGCGAAACACCAGAGACGAGTTAAGTCCATGCTGCTTGGCAAAAGCTCCCAAGCGCTTTTTCATGGCCATCTCAACTGCTCTGGGGGTGATGTAAAGCTGAGTCACTCGGCTTCTCCGGAAGACGTCCTGTCGCTGCTTTCTTTCTTCGCCAGGTGCTCGGTGAGTGATGAGACACTTTTGGCCCGCAGGCCGTCGAGGAAGCCGGGGTGATCGGCGAGGAGTCGTCTTACCCGGTCTTCGTCAAGGGTGGAAAGTAGCGCGAGTGCAGAGACGAAGCCCTCGACAACGCCTTCTTGTCTGAGACGTGCGCCTTCCTCCACGGGAAGTTCCGTATCGGCCTGCTCCACCAGATACTCCAGCAGCCGCCGCCCCGAGGCGGAGCGAGGCAGGCCGTAGGCTGTCGTGAAACGCGCGACGCGCCGACCGAGGGAATCCCGGTTCGTCAGGCCGTAGCGATCGGCATCGGCGATCACCCCACCGACGTGCGCGCCGTCTACGCGCGCAGCCAGCAGGTCAACCACGGTTCGCTCGGCTGTGGTGACCGGAAGGCCGTCAACCAGCACGACATCGGCCGCTTCAAGCTCGGCGCGATGCATGCGTACTCCATGCTCGCGGGTGGTGCGACGGCGAGGCACAGAAATCTCCACCAGAGACGTTGGAAGATCCCCGAGTTGGTGGAGCTCGCAGGCCGAGCCGTGAGAGACCACTCCGCCATACGTCTCAAGACCGTGGCGCTGCCACGCCGGTAGCTTGGGCTCAAGCCGTAGCCAGGCGACCTTGATGTCCAGATGCTCAGGCCGCACAGCACCTGTGACGAGATAGACGCCACGGCCGACGTTCTCCAGGAAGCCGGCCTCGACCAGCCGCAGTAGATCCACGGCGCTGAGACCCGCGCCCTTGACCTGGGCCGCCGTCACAAGGCCCCACTGATCAGCCGCCTGCTCCCCTACGGCCTTGAGTGCTCGATCTCGCTTCACGCTGCAAAGATTACATAGTTTCTGCAGCGATAGTTACTCTCCAAGAGTAACTATCGCCGTATCAAAATGAGTTGATCTTTAGTACGTCACCGAAATGTAGCAAAAGTTGCACTATGGCCACCTTCTGGTTCTGGCGGCCGCCGATCTCGGACGGATCAAGGCGTCGGACTCCTTCTCTCGCCGTCGGGTGGACGCCAGGGGCGGGATGGATCGGCATTGCGATGCGCTTCTGGGCTCGTCCGCAGCCAGTTGAGACCCCCGCAGGGGTAGTGAGACCTGATCCACTACCTCTCCATTCCGGTGGAGGCGAGCCGGACCGGGAGTGGCCGCCTTCCTGGTTCGGATCCGTCACCACCGAGCAGGACGACATCGCTGAACGCACTGAGGAGATCTTGCGCGAGGAGCTACGAGGAGAGTTCCCGCCGGACCAGACGGGTCCCGGCCGGGAATAGCTTGCTGGATGTTGCCCACGAGGTACGCCGATCTTCCAGGCGCGGGCCGTCGTGCCGCATGATTCGCGTCGCAGCTCGGCCGTGTGCGTTCCGATGGTGTCTGGTTACACTCGACACATGAGCGTGATGCGTGAGGAGCTTCACCATCTGGTGGACCGCCTGCCCGAGGAGAAGGTGGCACCACTGCTCCGCCTTGTCCGAGACCAGCTCGACGAACAGCCCGTTGTCCGTGATCTGCCGTTCATCGGAACGCTTGAGGCCGAGCCGGATTTCGCGGAACGCTCTGAAGAGATCTTGCGCCCGGAGGACAATCACTCTTCGTGATTGTCATTGATTCAGGGCCTTTGGTCGCGGCGGTCAATATTCGGGACAACCATCACGAACTCTGCGCCAGGCTTTTGCGGACCCACCCGGGTCCGCTTCTCGTTCCCGTCACAGTTGTCACGGAAGTCTGCCAACTCATCGAGAAGCGTCAGGGCAGCAAGGCGGAAGCGGCTTTTCTGCGGTCTTTTCAATCTGGCCTGGTTCTGATCGACCTCATTAACGAAGATTTAGATCGAATGAGTGATTTGGTAGAAATGTATGCCAATCTCCCATTGGGTGCGGCTGATGCCTCAGTGATCGCGGTTGCTGAGAGGCTTGAGCCGGCCGAGGTGGCCACACTTGATCGCCGTCATTTCACCGTCGTACGCCCTCGGCATGTGGACGCGTTCACCCTCTTGCCCGAGCGGCTCTGAGTACGGAACCGAAGGATCATCGCCGACGGCATTCGGACGGACCGGCTATCGAGGAACCGTGTTGTGGCCCTCGAAAGGGTGATGAGACCTGATCCGTTGCCTCTACGTGGGCATTCTCCGGCGCGTCAAACCGGGCGGTCGCCTGTCGTGAGGGCGTGGAGGTCGCGGGCGGCGGGGAGGGTCCGGGCCCGCTCGGGGAGGGCGGCCACGACCTCCCGCATGATCTTGCGTCTGGCGGTCGTGGTGGGAAGGGAGGTCGCGAGGTCGAGAGCGCGGCCGAGCCCTTCGGTCACATCGTGATCCTGGACCAGCCCCCATGCCTGGATGAGGCCGATGTTGGCCCTTCCCCCGGCCTTCTCGCGCGGACACGAGGCGAGAGCCTGCTCCAGCATCGGCATCGCCGACTTCCCGTCTCCCAGCTTGGTGAGCACGAAGGCCTCGGCGTACTGCGCGCTGTCCAGAGGCAGGCCCCACACGGAGATGGGGTCGTCGGTCACGGAGGCGGGAAGGCGCTCGTAGACGCCCCTGAAATCGTCGAGGACCTCACGGGCGGAGGCCACCTGTCCGGCCTCGGCGAGAATGCGGCTGCGCGTTTTCAGCGCCTCCGTCAGACCGAGGCATGGACGGCCGTCGGCGAGATGCACGGCCTCCTCGATCAGGGTGTCCGCGGCCGGTCCGAGACGACGCAGGTAGAACGACTGGGTGGCCTCCTCCGCGCGGATCCACACGCTCAGCTCACGGTCGCCGGAGGCGTCGGCGGCCGACCGGGCCGCACGCCACGAACGCCAGCACGCGCGGGCGCTGGAGGTCTCGGCCAGTTCAAGGGCGATGAACGCCGCCAGTTGGGCGTAGACGCGCAGCAGGGTGGTGTGCTCGGCCGGGGCCTGAGCGTGCGTCAGAGCCTGCTCCAGGTTGCGGATGTCGCCCGCCAGGTCGGCGAATCTGGAACCCGGCGGCTCCGTCCACACGCCCTGCGCGTAGTCCCACGCGATCTGCTCCCAGTCGCTCACGCTATTCTCGGCCGCGTGGTCCGTGATCCGTCCCAGGCCCGCGTGCAGGGCGTCCACGGTGGAAGCGGGGATGCCGACACCGGCACCCATCGTCATCAGGAGTTGGAGAAGGGTTCGGCGCTCCACATCGTCCTCATTACGTCCTGAGGTGCTGGTTTTTTCGTTACTTACCCGGAATCGGGCGAGTTCCACGACGAGAGCGTGAAGCTCCGAGATCTGCCCGTTCGCCTCCAGCGCCCTGTCGACCGCCCGAGCGCTGGAGGTGTCCATTCGCGAGGCGGCGCGCTCCCAGGCGGAGATCATCGTGTGGTCCACATGGACCATTTCGGCGAGGCCGCGCTGCGATAAATGGGCATTTTCCCGCCAATGGCGAATAGTGCTGCCAAGCAGGTGTCAAGGGGAATCGGCGGGATTAACCGGCTGGGGCGTACGTGGCATTTCCGTACTCCGGGGTTGGGGAGGTTGGGGGGTGCGCGTCTTCCCCCGGCAAACCTCTTGGATATCTCGTCGGCCGATTCCACTATTACACGGGCGTGGCGAAAAGCCTCGTGAAACGGCGGAGCCCGCCACGGCATCGCACGCCGGGACGGGCTCCTTGATCGGATGGAGGTCCGATCCATGGACGATGGTAAATCAACAACACCCGAGCCGGTGATTTCGGGCTGGCGAATCATTCTCAGTGACAGGGGGCGGCTTTGGGCCTCCCGCGTCGTCCCGTTCACCGATGCCGAGTTCGACGCCGGAGCGGCGCGTACGGTCGACGCCGACACCCTCGACGCGTTGCGGGCCGAGGTCGAGCGGCAGGAGAGCACGGCACGGCAGGCGCTCTCATGATCCGGCGCGGGCCCGCGCCCGCCTCAGGGCGGCACCGGGACGGCCTGGTCCCCACCCTCGTTCCTCGCCGTTCGTGGGATCGGCGGGCACGCGCGGACGCGGAGCGGCTGGATCGCGAGTGGAAGGACTGGGCCGTCTTCTACGGCACGCACTCGCGCCTGTTCTACGCGATCGCGGGCTGGCCGGTGCTCGGTCCGGAGATCCTGCGGGCTTCCACCGCCGACGACCTCGAAGTCCAGATGTACGAGGTGGTCATGGCTCTGGCCATCCGGCGCGAGGTGCCTGTTTCCTAGCGAGGGCGGCGATGACTCCCGCGAGCGGCGGTATGAACCTTTTGAGACCGCTCGCGGGGGTGGGGGCGACCGGGAATCATGAGCCCGGTCGCCACGGCGGTGCTCTCGTCAGGGGTGGCGAGGGCACCGCCCCGCCGGGGCTGTCCCAGTGGTCCAGCAGGCAGTGAATTTCGGCGGGCGCGGAGTTGACCGAACCCAGGGGCGATGTTTAGCCAGGCGCAGGTCATTCGGAGCGATGGGTGGGGATTGACTGACGTTGAGGGAAAAGTCCTGCTCAGCCTGGGTGGGTCTTCCCGGTAGGAGCGGATGGACGGCAATGCGAGGCCATCGAGAGAACGGGGAGAAGTGACATGTCCCATCACCTTGACTCACCGGGTGCCCGGCAGGACGTCCGCCTGGACATCACCGACCTCTACGTCTTCCGGGGCGAGACGGGCACCGTGTTCGTGATGGACATCTGCCCCTCCATCGCCGGTGAGGACGCTCCCAGGGGCTTCCACCCCGAGGCGACGTACGAGTTCAAGATCGACGGCGACGGCGACCACGTCGAGGATCTCACCTACCGCCTCACCTTCGGCGAACGCGACGAGGCGGGGGAACAGGACGTGGAGCTGCGCCGCCTCGCCGGTGCCGAGGCCCGCGAGGTCGACGCGTCCGGCGCCGTGGTGGCCCGAGGGACGACCGGACAGCGGATCGACGCCGACGGGGGCCTGCGGCTGTGGGCCGGTGAGGCGAGCGATCCCTTCTGGATCGAGCCCGACGTCCTCGCCGCGATCGGGAAGGCCTTCGCGGACGGCACCAGGGCCGACCTGTCCTCGTGGGACCCGGCGGGCGCGAGGAACCTGTTCGTCGGGAACAGGGTGTACGCCGTCGTGCTGGAGGTCCCCGACGGCGACCTGCTTCCCGTCGCCGGTGACGACCGGCGCGTCGGCGTGTGGGCCCTCACCAGCCTGGCCACCGACGCCGGAGGCCGGCGGGTCGTCAACCGCGCCGGTCACCCCATGGTCCACCCGCTCTTCACCCAGCACGACGGGGACCTCGGCGACCGGCTCAACGTCACCCCGCCCGCCGACGACGCCCGGCACTTCGGCGAGGTCGTCGCCGGCATGGTCGCCGGGGTCGTCGGGGCCTACGGCACCGCCGAGGACCCTCGGGCGTACGGCAGGTGGGTCGCCGAACGGCTCTTCCCCAACGTGCTGCCGTACACCGTCGGCACCCCGGCGGTCTACGGCTTCGCCGGATGGAACGGCCGCTCGCTCACCGACAACGCGCCGGACGTGATGTTCTCCCTCGCCACCAACACCGCGCTCACGATCGGCCTCGGCAGCGACTCGGTCGCCGCCCGGCCGACCCGGACCTTCCCGTACGTCCCGCCGGCCGGCTGATCAGTCGATCACCGAGATGGCGCCCGAGGGGCACAGCTGCCGGGCCCGGCGGGCGGCGGCGTGCAACTCGGGCGGGGGTGTCTCGTCGAGGAGCACGACGGTGCCCTCGTCCTCGCTCTGGTCGAAGACCTCGGGCGCGGTGAGCGCGCACATGCCCGCCCCGATGCACCGCTCCGTGTCCGTGGTGATCTTCATATCCCCTCCTACCATCTGACCGGCAGCTCCCGTACACCGTAGATGGACATCGTGTCGCGCATCGGGACCTCCTCCGCCGGTACGGCGAGGCGCAGGCCGGGGAAGCGGTCGAAGAGCATCGGGAACGCGGTGCGCATCTCCACGCGGGCGAGCTGCTGGCCGAGGCACTGGTGCAGCCCGTGCCCGAAGGTGAGGTGCCCGGTCGCGGGGCTGGTGATGTCCAGGCGGTCGGGGTCGGAGAAGCGCGCGGGGTCGCGGTTGGCGGCCGGGAGCGAGAGGGCCACCGGGTCTCCGGCCCTGATGAGCTGTCCCTCCACCTCGACGTCCTCCAGGGCCGCGCGGAGCGGGCCGACGTGGATGATCCCGAGGTAGCGCAGCAGCTCCTCGATCGTGTTGTCGATCAGCGAGGGGTCGGCGCGCAGCGCGGCGAGCTGGTCGGGGTGCCGGAGCAGGGCGAACGTGCCGAGGCCGAGCATGTTCGCCGTCGTCTCGTGCCCGGCGACGAGCAGCAGGAAGCCGACGTTGCCCAGCTCCTCGTCGGTCAGCTCGCCGCCCGCGATCAGCCCGCTGAGCAGGTCGTCGGCGGGGTCGGCCCGCTTGGCCTCGATGAGCCGGGCGAAGAACGCGCCGAAGCCGGCGATCGTCGCGCGGATCTCCTCGACGGAGGACGACAGGTTCAGCAGCACCGTGGTGGCCCGCTGGAACTCGTCGCGGTCGGCGTACGGGACGCCGAGCAGCTCGCAGATCACCAGCGAGGGGATGGGCAGCGCGAACTCCCTTATCAGGTCCTGGGGAGGGCCGGCCTTCTCCATCGCGGCGAGCCGCTCCTCGGTGATCTCCCGGATCCTGGGCTCCAGCTGCTTCATCCGCCGGACCGTGAACTGGGCGGTGAGCGGCTTGCGGTAGCGGGTGTGGTCGGGCGGGTCCATCCGGATGAACAGGCCGGGGTCGGCCGGGCGGCGCGCCTCCCGCATCAGCGGGAAGGGCACCGGGACGTTCAGCAGCTCGCGCCGGGAGCTGAACCGGGGATCGGCCAGGATCGCCCGTACGGCGGAGTAGCCGGTCACCAGCCAGCCCGTCGTGCCGTCCGGGTAGGCGAGCGGGGTCACGGGCCGCTCCTCGCGCAGCGCGGCCAGGCGCTCGGGCGGATCGAAGGGGCTGGTACGCCCGAAGGGGAAGGTGACCGCTTCCGGATTGGACTGCGTCATTTCACACTCCTCGTGCAGCGACTCATGCAGCGACGCGCTCCGTCCCGTCCAGAAAACTACATCAAATGCAAAATTACAATAGATGCAGAGTATGGGCTGATGCATTAAGCTGACGCGCATGAGTGAGGTCCTGGGACTGCGTGAACGCAAGAAGCTCCGCACCCGGCACGCGCTCATCGCCGCCGCGCTGAAGCTTTTCATGGAGAAGGGCTACGAGCAGACCACCGTCTCGGAGATCGCCGCGGCCGCCGACGTCTCGACGCGCACCTTCTTCAGCTACTTCGCGAGCAAGGAGGAGGTGATCTTCCACAACTCGCGCGACGGCATCGAGCGCGTACTGGGGGTGATCGCGGAGGCCCGTCCGGGAGACCGGGCGATAGACGTGCTGACCCGTGCCGTCGCCTCCGGTTTCACCATGCTCGCCCTCGACGAGCGGCTCCAGAGCGAGGTGGGCCCGGTCAACTACCTCGTCATGACCGTCCCCTCGCTGCGGGCGCGCGGCCTGCTGCTCCTCTTCGAGAGCCAGCGGGAGCTCGCCGAGGCCCTGCACCGGGCGTGCCCGGAGGAGCTGAGCCTCGTCGAGGCGTCGGCGTTCGTCGGCGCGGTGGTGGGCGGGGGCAAGCTCGCCGCCTTCGTCAGCATGGGCAACGGCGCCTCACCGGAGGAGATGCTGGAGGCCGGTCGCCAGGCCATCGAGTACGCCCTCTCGGCCCTCCGCGCGGCCTCCTCCACCCCATAGCGCCTCTCCACAGCGCTTCTCCGTCGTGTACGACCGCGCCGGTCCATACCGCCGACCGGTCGGTCTTCCGGTATGCCACCGGCGACGTTTTCGCGTCTACGCTGACGTGACATGGCGACACCCTCTTCCCCCCGCGTTCTCGCCGGGGGAGAGACGCTTCGTCCTGCTCGCCCCGGCCCGGACGAGCTCCGTGCTGTGACCGGCGCTGCCCGGTGTCGTCGTCGCGGCGATCGGTCCCGGCACCGCTCTTCTCGGCTGCTCCGGGCTCGTCGTGGTCGCCACGCTCGCGGCGCTGCTCTCCCCCCAGGTCCGCACCCTGCGGGCGCCGGTCACCGAGGAAGACGTACGGCCCGCGTCTGGGGAGACCGCGGGCCGTACTCACTAGGGGACGTCAGGAGTTGGGGACGGTGTCGACCCAGGTGGTCGAGGCGGAGCGGTAGTTGTTGACGCGGCTCAGGACGGTGGCGGGGGCCACGACCTCGTTCTTGGAGTGGTAGAACCAGTCGACCTGCTGGATGTAGTTACGCGAGGTCGAGCTGCCGACCAGGCCGCCGCTGATGAACCAGAGGTTGAAGTTCACCGACTGCACCGTCTCCGGGTAGTAGTCGCCGCCGTGCTCGGCGAAGAGGGCGCCGTCGATGTAGTACCTGATCTGGCCGCCGGAGACCTGGAGCACGAGGTCGTGCCAGCCCGCGTAGCTCTGCCTGACCTCGGTGTGCACGTTCACCGCCTGCCAGGGCTCGTTGCGGTAGGTCTCCCACGAGGTGGCGTACATGATGTTGGCGGGCTCGCCCCAGCCGCCGTTGGGCAGGTACTCGAAGTCCTGCTCGCTGTAGTTGGGGTCCATGTCGGCGGCGAGCGGGGTGATCGTGAAGAAGGTCTGCACGATGTGGTCGCCGTCGGGGCCGCTGACCGGGGTGTCGGAGAACTTCACCCGGGCCGCGTAGGTGCCCTCGAGGAACTTGCGCTGGTGCAGCACCTCCGACTGCTGGGTGCCCGAGGCGGTGCCGTCGGTCACGGCCTTGAGCTGCAGTGCCTTGTTCGTCCCGGAGATCGTGGGGAAGGTCACGTTCTGCTTGGGCCAGCTGGCGCCGGGCACGCCGGGGCCGCCGCTGTTGGTGCGCACGGTCCAGTTGTGCGCGGAGATGTTCGGGTCGTCGGCGTTGTTGTACGCGAAGTCGTCGAACACCACGCCGCTGCCCCCGGGAGGGTTCGTGATCGTCGGGGTGGGCGTCGGGGTCGGGTCGCCACCGCCGCCCGAGGGGGAGGTGCCCCAGACCAGGGCGCCGTTCTGGTAGACGGTCACCTTGGTCCAGTCGCCGTACGTCGTGCGCGCCGGGCCGAAGGAGTAGTCGTCGCTCTGGGTCAGCCGCTGCCAGTCGGAGCGGTGGAAGCGCAGCTGCAGGTCACCGGTCTGCGCCCCGACCGCGAGGTTCCCCGAGGTGAAGCCCACCTCAAGGTAGCGGTCGGCGGTGGCCGTGCCGGGGGAGAGCGTCCCGAAGGTCCCGGTTACCGTGGAGCAGGAGACCACCGCCCATGAGCAGGCGAAACGGTACTGCGGCGATCCGGCGTCCGCCTTGAAGTAGTAGCGGATCTTCACGCCGCTCAGCGGCACGGCCGAGGTGCCGCTGTTGACCAGGTTGAACCATGGCTCGACCTGATCGGCGGTCGCTCCGGCGGCGCTCGTCTTGTACTGGAGCCTGACGGACTGCTGGGCGCTGGCCGGGTTGGCCGCGACGCCCACCAGCGCGAGCAGCATGGCGGACACGAGTCCGCCGAGTAACAGCTTTCTGCGCACTGTCTTTCCTTTCCTGGATGCTCCCGGGGTTTACGGGTTCTAGGGGATGAGCGGGCCGCCGCGGACGCCCTGGGCGCTGAGCCGGGCGAGGTGCGGGCCGAGCCGCCGCAGGAAGTCGGGGTAGTCGCCGGGCGAGCCCCAGGCGACCTCGGCGAAGGCGCACATCCTGGGCAGGGCCATGAACTCCACCCGTTCGGGCGTGGGCATGTACTCGGTCCACAGCTGGCACTGCACGCCCCGCGCGGCCGGGTCGGGTGCGAACGCGTAGGTGTCGGCCAGGGTGAGGACGCTCTCCTGGACGGTCGGCCGGTCGGGGTCGGCCGGCTGGTCGTCGAAGGGCGCGGCCGAGGGGCGGTAGTCGAAGTAGGTCCGCGTGTGCGGCGCCAGGATGATGTCGTTGCCGCCGCGCTCGGCCTGCTCGTCGCGCCAGACCATGACGGTCGTGCCGGGGGTGGGCTCGCGGTCGGGCTCGTCCCAGCAGACCAGCTTGCGCGAGTGCTTCTCCAGGTGCGCGGCCATCCGGCCGATGAACCAGGCGCACGCGTCCCGGGGGCCCGCCAGCCCCAGCTCCGCCAGCCGCTCCCGCGCCCGGGGGGTGCGCTCCCACTCGGTGGTGGGGCACTCGTCCCCTCCGACGTGCACGTACGTGCTCGGGAAGAGCTCCATGACCTCGTCGAGCACGTCCTGGCAGAAGCGGACGGTGGACTCCTCGAGGTTGAGGACGTGCTCGCTGATCCCCCACTCGTCCCAGACCTCCACCGCGCGGGACGGGTCGTTGCCCAGGTGCGGGTAGGCGGCGACGGCGGCCTGGGCGTGGCCGGGCATCTCGATCTCGGGCACCACGGTGACGAAGCGCTCCGCCGCGTACGCGATGATCTCCCGCACGTCCTCCCGCGTGTAGAAGCCGCCGCGCCGCGCGCCGACCTCGGTGAGCAGGGGGTAGCGCTCGATCTCCAGGCGCCACCCCTGGTCGTCGGTGAGGTGCAGGTGCAGCACGTTGAGCTTGTGCTCGGCGAGCAGGTCGACGAGGCGCAGGACGAACGCCTTGGGCATGAAGTGCCGGGCGACGTCCAGCATCACCCCGCGCCAGGCGAATCTCGGCCGGTCCTCGATCGTCCCGTACGGGATCAGCGGCCCCAGCTGGGAGAGGGTCCGCGAGCCGTAGAAGCGGCCGGCCGGGCCGCCGGCGGTGAGCTCGACGCCCGAGGGGGAGACGTCGAGGCGGTAGCCCTCCTCGTCGAGGGACGGGTCGTCGGGCATCAGCCGCAGGAGGTCCCGCCGGAACGCGACGGAGCCCCCGTCGACGGCCACTTCCCGTGGCCTCGGAATGATCACGTTGGTCTTCCCTTCGCGGCGCCCCGGGAGGGCACGCCTGTGGACGGTGGGAGGGCATGGCTGGGGGAGGGTGACGGTGGTGAGGGGTGGGAACGGCGTCGCTCAGCCCTTGACGGCGCCGGCGATCACTCCCGAGGTGACCCTGCGCTGCAGGACGAGGAAGATCAGCAGCACCGGCAGCATGAAGAGGGTCGAGGCGGCCATGGTGGCTCCCCAGTCGGTGCCGAAGACGTTGCTGAAGGAGGAGAGCCAGACGGGGAGGGTCCGGTCGTCCTGGTTCTTGATGATCAGTGCGTTGGCGAAGGCGAACTCGTTCCACGCGGTGATGAAGCCGAACAGGCAGGTGGACATCAGGCCCGGGGCGAGCAGCGGCAGGACCACGCGGCGGAAGGCCGTCGCCCGGTCGCACCCGTCCATCAGCGCGGCCTCCTCCAGCTCCGGGGGGATCGCGGCGAGGAACCCGCGCAGGGTGACGATGGTGAACGGCAGCGTCGTCATGAAGTAGATCAGGGTGAGCATCGACAGCTTGTCGAGCATGTTGGTGTCGCGGGCGATGATGAACATCGACACCAGCAGCGCCTCCCAGGGGGCCATCTGGGCGATGAAGACCATCAGGATGAACGCCTTGCGCCCGCGCCAGCGCATCCGGGCCACCGCGAACGCGGCGAGCAGCGCGACCACCAGGGCGAGCAGCACCGCGCTCGCGGTGACGGTGAGGCTGTTGCGCCAGAACGTCCAGAAGCCGTCCGCGCTCACCGCGGTCGCGAAGTGCTCCAGGGTGGGGTCGGCGGGCCAGAAGGTCGGGGTCTGCGACTGGATGTCCCTGGTGGGCTTGAACGCGGTCAGCACCATCCAGTAGACGGGGAAGACCGAGACGGCCAGTACGGCCAGGGCCGCGAGGTTCAGCGGCACGCGGCGCAGCGGGCGGGCGAGTGTCAGGTGGCGGGACGTCGGGCGGCCGGACGGTGTACGGCCGGACGGTGTGGGGCCGGGTGCCGGCCTGCCTGACGTCAAGGTGGTCGTCACAGTTCCTCCCCTTCGTGCTTGAGCATCCGCCGGAGGTGGGTGATGAGCAGGGCGATCAGGATCAGCACGGTGAGGGTGGAGATCGCCGAGCCGAGGTCGTACTTGTGGAGCGACTGCGCGACCTGGAACGCGTAGACGGGCAGTGTGGTGGTCGCCTCCCCGGGGCCGCCCTTGCTGATCGCCCAGATCTGGGCGAAGCACTTGAACACCCAGATCACCTCCAGCGAGGCGATCAGGCCGAAGAGCGGTCGCAGGATGGGGAAGGTGACCGAGGTGAAGACCTGCCGCCCGCTCGCGCCGTCGATCCGCGCGGCCTCGTACAGCTCGGCGGGGATGGTGGTCAGGCCCGCGTAGAGGGTGAGGGCCGCGAACGGCACGGACTGCCAGACGACCAGGGCCACCAGGATGGCGAAGGTGGACGTGCCGTCGGCGAACCAGGTGTAGTCCCTGAAGGACTCGAACCCCAGCGTGACCAGCAGCCAGTTGACCACCCCCAGCCGCGACTGGAACAGCCACTGGAAGATCGTGGTGGCCGCGAGGACGGGGGTGGCCCAGGTGAGCACCAGGCCGCCCATCACGGCCAGGCGCATCCCCCGGCCCAGACGGGCGATCATCAGGGCCACCGCGGTGGAGATGACCATGATCAGGACGACGTTGACGGCCGTCCAGACCAGGGTCCTGCGCACCACGGCCCAGAACTCCGCCCCGCCGAGCACCTCCGCGTAGTTGCCCAGGCCGACGAACTCCGCGCCGCCCCGGATCAGCTCACCGGTCCTGAAGTGCTGGAAGGAGATGACGACGCTGCGGATCAGCGGGTAGAGCAGCAGGTAGGCGGTGCCCGCCAGGGTGGGCGCGATCAGCAGGTAGGGCCAGAGACCGGCGATCCGGGACGGCCGCGCCCCCTGCCTGGAGGGTTCGGGGTGCTCGGGGTGTTCGGGGTGCTCTGGCGCGGTGGCGCCCCGGTCGCGGGTGCGCCGCCGTGTCGGGCGCCCGGTCGGGGCCTGGGGGGCAGCGGACATGGCACTCCTCGAAACGGGCGAGCGGGTACGGACGGGTGGGTGGGAATCCGGTCAGGGTTCGTCGTGGCCGGTGCGGTTTCGTGCGGGCCGGTGTTGGCTCTCGCGGCCGCCGGGGTTTCGTGCGGGCCGGGCGCCGGGTCTTGCGGCGCGGGGCGGTGGGCGGGTGTCAGGACTTGGTGTTGAGGATCTCGGCGATGTCCTGGTCCACCGTGGCGGCCTCGGTGGCGGGGGTGCCTCCGGTGAGCACCTTGGTCAGATACTCCTTGATCAGGTTCTTGGCCTCGACCGCCGCCCAGTTGGGGGAGTTGGGGGTGGCGTGCCCGTTCGCGGCGCCCGCGGCCATCGCGGCCGTCGCCTCGTTGTCGCTCAGCACGCCCGCCAGGGAGACGCGGTTGGGCACGTAGCTCATCTCCTTGGCCATGTCGGTCTGGAACTTCTCACCTGCCAGCGCCTTGACCACCTCGTACGCCGCCTCCGGGTTCTTCGACGCCTCGGGGATGACCAGGTCGGAGCCGCCGGTGAACACCGCGCCCGGCTTGTCGGCGGTCTTGCCGGGGATGGGGAAGAACCCGAGCTTGCCCTTGAGGTCCGGGTTGGCCTTCTCGATCGCCACCGCGCCGCCCGGGGCGGAGATGAGCTGGGCGACGTCGCCCTTGGCGAAGACGTCGGCCTGCGGGGGTTTGGCCTCGTCGGAGTCCTTGGGGCCCTTGCCCAGCGCCTGGAGCTTCCGGTAGAACTCGACCCCGGCCAGCGCCTGGGGGGTGCCGAGGCCGCCCTTCCAGGTGCCGCCCTCGTTGACCGCGAGGTCGCCGCCCTCGTCCCAGATGAACCCCGCGAGGGTGTACCAATTCTGGCCGGGCAGGTAGATGCCCTGGTCACCGCCCTTGTTGAGCTTGGCCGTGACCTCCAGCCACTCGTCCCTGGTCTTGGGCGGCGAGGTGATCGAGGCCTTGGCGAACAGGTCCTTGTTGTAGATGACCACCCGGTTCGCGGCGTACCACGGGATGCCGTACTGGCGTCCGTCGATCTTGCCCGGTTCCGCCAGGCCGGGCAGCCAGTCGCCGCCGTCCAGGTCGGCGATCTTGTCGGTGAGGTCCTTCACCCCGCCGCTGGCGGCGTACTCGGCGACCTGGGTGTTCCCGACCTCGATGACGTCCGGGGCGTCGTTGCTGGCCAGGGCGCTGGTGACCTTCTGGCCGATGCCGTCCCACTCCTGGATCTGGATGTCGAGGGCGACACCGGGGTGGGCCGCCTGGTAGTCGGTGCGGAAGCGGTCGAGCAGGGCGTCGGAGAAGCTGTCGCGCATGACCCACACGGTCAGGTTCGTGGAGCCCTGCCCGGTACCGGCCGAGCCGGGCGAGTCCGCGGAGGGGGACGGCTCGGAGGAGCCGCATGCGGTGAGGCCTGCGGCGAGTGTCAGCACTGCCGCGGTGGCGCGGAGGCGGTACCCCATCGGTACTCCCAGAGGTCAGATATTGGTAAGTAATTGGCCTGCTCCGCATAGGGTGGCTCTTACCACTTCTGGCGTCAAGGCCTGTTTTTTACGGGATGACAGGTAACAAATAGGTAAGATCTTGGTAAGGTGGGGCGGTGACTCTAAACATGAGGTCCGGGCTCAAGCGCGACCGGGTGCGCGACGTCCTGCTCGACTTCATCGCCGACATGAAGCCGGGCGAGGCGATCCCCTCCGAGCGGGATCTCTGTAAGGAGCTCGGGGTCTCCCGGCCCACCGTGCGCGCGGCGATCGACGACCTGGTCATGTCGGGGCTGCTCGTCCGCGAGCACGGGCGCGGCACGTTCACCGGGCCGCACCGGGTCACCCAGGCACTGGCCTCGACGACGGGCAACTCGTTCTACGCGCCGCCCGCCGAGGGCAACTGGCTCAGCCGGATCCTGGAGTTCGGCTCCACCCCCGCGGGCGCCCGGCTCGCCACCCGGCTCCAGCTCTCTCCCGCCGACCCCGTCCTGAGGGTCGTGCGGCTGCGTGTCGTCGACGACGAGCCCATGGCGATCGAGCGCATCCACCTGCCGTACGCCCTGGTCGAAGGCCTGGTCCCGGCCGACATGGAGTCGGGCTCGTTCTACCGGCTGCTGCGGGAACGTTTCGACGTCGACGTCCGCGGTGCCGTGCAGACGATAGAGCCCACCGTCACCGACGAGACCGAGGCCGAGCTCCTCCACGTCCCCCAGCACGCCCCGGCCCTGCTCTTCGAGCGCACCACCCGCGACGTCGGCGGCCGGATCGTCGAGTTCACCCGCTCGATCTACCGGGGCGACCGCTACCGGGTGACCTCGGAGCTGTCCTTCAACGCCGACTCGGGCTGATTCCCCGCCGGTCCCGGCCGTGAGTCCCGCCCGGCCGCCTTCCCGGGGGAGGCGGGCCGGGCGTGGTCCCGTCCTTCCGTTACCTGATCGCGGCCAGGTTCACGACGTGCGTCTCCTGCCCGATCCGGTAGCTCAGCCAGCCGAAACCGGCGTCGACGAGCGTCACGTTCCTGATCGTGATACGTCGCCGGTCCAGGTCGGCGGACACGCCGGTGACCAGGTCGTAGAGGGCCAGGCCCTCCTTGGAGTGCCTCAGGTAGAACCGCTCCAGGTAGGAGGTGCCGTGCGCCCGGACCCCGGACGGCAGCGCGCGCTCCCGGGAACCGTCGCGGTCGCGGACGAAGAGGTCCCGGTCCGGTCTGCCGGGTTCGCGCTGACCGTGGCATCGCCTGACGTCGCACCTGACGGAGATCTCGCCGGGCCTGACCACGGCGGCGCGCCGCTCCCCCGTCTCGGCGTTGAACAGCTCGGCGAAGAGGGCCTGCTCGCTGTCGTGGCCCACCCAGGGCCACCGCAGGAGATTCTGCCCCTCGGTGCCCGGCACCGCCCGCGGCTCACCGCCGCGCAGCGGCACCCGGTACACCCCGCCGCCCGCGCGGGAGAAGAACACGTCCGAGCCCACCACCTCCAGTGTCTTGACGTGGTCCTTTCCCGCGGCGCTCCCCGGCGGGACGTCGGCCACCTTCCGGGGGGTGCCGCCGCCGGCGGGAACCGTCCAGATCCGCGCGCCCCGCTGCCCGCCCGGCTTCCGGTACGACGTCCACCAGGCGATGTTCCCGCCGCCCGCGACGACCTTGCCGGAGGAGGTCGTCGAACCCGGGTCCGGGGAGATCTCGGCGATCCGCCGGGGCCTGCCGCTCTCCAGGTCGTAAGCCCACAGGGACTGCCTCGTCCTCTCACCCGCTTCCGTCATGACGAGCAGCGTCCGGCCGTCGAGAAGCGACTGCGGGACGTAGGCGCGGCCGTCGGGAAGCCTGGCCGGGATCCTGCGCACCGCCTGCGGCCACACCCGTTCGATGGGGGGCTTCTCCTCCGGCGTCGATCCCCGCGTGTCCGTGGCGTTCGCCCCGGGCAGCCGCACGTCCGGCGGGCCCAGGGTCCGTGTCGCCGTACCCGCCCCGACGGCCACCGCGACCACGGCCGCCGCCGCGAGCAGCGCGGCGGGCGCCCGCCAGAGTCCCTGGTCCTCGTCGGAGGGGAAGACCGCCTCCCAGGTCCGCTCGGGCGGCTCCCCGGTGAGATGCTCGCGCCTGCGCCGCCGCCAGATGCTGATGTGCAGCCGCGCCATCGTCGTCCGGGCGTGGCCGTGCGCGTCGGTCTTGCGCCGCACCCTCGGCCAGGCGTCGCGCAACCGGGTCAGCGCCTCCTGCGTGAGATCGGCGGCGTCGTGCGGGTTACCGGTCAGGACGTACGCGTAGCGGAGCAGCGCCTCACACCGTTCGGTCACGAAGTCGTCGAACCCGGGTTCGTCGTCCACCTGCCGTCCTTTCTCCGTTGTCATGGCCTTGACGCCCAAGGGCCCGGAAGTGTTGCACCGCGCCGCCGATGCCGCCGATGCCGCAGATGCGTCCGGACCGCGCTGGATGTCGGCGGGCGGCTCGGCTACGTTCGTTCGAATGACGACCATCTCGGCCGGCCCGGTCCGATGACATCCCTCGACGACCTGGTGGTCCGGGCGCGCTCCCTCGTACGGGACGGGCACCGCGCGCTGCTCGGCGTCACCGGCGGCCCGGGGGCGGGCAAGACCACGCTCGCCGAACACCTGGTCCGCCTGCTGCGTCCGGCGCCTCCCGAAGGGCTGCCGGAGCGGGAGTGGGTGGCGTACGTGCCGATGGACGGCTTCCACCTCGCCGACGTCGAGCTCGACCGGCTCGGCCGCCGCGACCGCAAGGGCGCCCCGGACACCTTCGACGCCGCCGGGTACGCGGCCCTCCTGCGCCGCCTTCGCGAGGACGAGGACGACGTGGTCTACGCGCCCGCGTTCGAGCGCGACCTGGAGCAGCCGATCGCGGGCAGCATCCCGGTCCCCCGGGCCGCCCGGCTCGTCGTCACCGAGGGGAACTACCTGCTGCTCGACCGGGGCGACTGGGCACGCGTGCGGGCCGGGCTGCACGAGGTCTGGTACTGCGACCTCGACCCGGACGAGCGCGTGCGCCGCCTCGTCTCCCGGCACGAGCGCTTCGGCAAGGACCCCGACGCCGCCGTGGCCTGGGCGCTGGGAACCGACCAGCGCAACGCCGACCTCATCGCCACCACCCGCCCCCGCGCCGACCTGGTCGTCCCCGACGCCGTCCTGCGCTCGATCGGCGACCGCGAGACGGGACCCGGCTGACGCGGATCGGCCGACGCATGCCGGCTGACGCGGATCGGCTGACACGTGCCGGCTGACCCGGATCGGCTGATACATGCCGGTTGACGTGGGCGGGTTGGCGCGGGCCGGTTGACGTGGGCCGGTTGACGTGGGTCGGCGCGCGGGGGCCGACCGGTCCGGCGAAGCCGGCGCGAGGGGTGGGCGGGGCGCGGGCCGGCCGGCTCGCGGACCGTGAACCCGGCCGGGAGGTCGTGGCGATACATCGCTGACCACTTTTCCGACGGGAAGGCCGGCCTTCATGCCATGGTGCCCGCGATGACCGCGCCACTCACCGCTCAGACCCGCGACTGCGACCTCATCGACGAGTCGCGGACCCGCCCGGAGGCGTTCGCGGCGCTGTTCGACCGCTACGCCGGGATGCTCTACCGGTACGTCTCCCGGAGGCTGGGCCCGGAGATCGCCGAAGACCTGGTCGGCGAGACGTTCCTGGTCGCCTTCGCCCGCCGGGACCACTACGACCTGGCCTACGCCGACGCCCGGCCGTGGCTGTTCGGCATCGCCACCAGGATCGTCTCCCGCCACCACCGCACCGAGGCCGCTCGTTACCGGGCGCTGCGGCGCAGTCCCGCCGGGGACGCCGTGGAACCCCCCGCCGACCGGGTGGTCGCGGAGGTCACCGCCCGGGTGTCCCGCCCGGCGCTCGCTCGCGCGCTGGCCGGGCTCTCGTCCGGGGACCGCGACGTCCTGCTGCTGGTCGCCTGGAGCGACCTGTCGTACGTGGAGGTCGCCCGTGCGCTGGACATCCCGATCGGCACCGTCCGGTCCCGCCTGAACAGGGCCAGGCGGAAGGTACGCGCGGAGTTCGGCGACAGCAACCCGATGCACGAGGAGGAGTGACCATGGACGATCTGACGATGCTCCGCGATCTCGGCCGCGAGCTGGAGCACGAACCGCCCGCCACGCTCGCGCGCCAGCGAGCGCGCCTGCTCGACGCCTCGGCCGGTTCCCCCCGGAGCCTGTCCCGCGTCCCTGCCCGCTCCCGGTGGCGGTCGCCCCGCGCGATGCGCGGCTGGCCGACGCTCGCGCTGGTCGCGGCGGTCACCGCCGCCGTCGTCGTCATCCCCGTCGTGATCCTCGGCGGGCGCCCGCTCGCGACGGGTCCGGCCGTGCACGGCCCGTCGGGGGATCGCCCGTACAAGCAGGGAGAGGCCCTCAACGTGCTGGTGGTCGGGACCGACAGTGAGGCGCCCAGTCCCCGCTGGCGTGAGGCCGCGGGGATGCGCAGTGACACGATGATCCTGCTGCACGTCTCCGCCGACCGTCGGAAGACCAGGGTGGTCAACATCCCCAGGGACTCGATCGTCCGCATTCCCGCCTGCGAGTCCCCGGACGGGACGACGCTTCCGGCCAGGACCGACATGATCAACTCGGCGTTCAACGAGGGCGGGCTGTCCTGCGCCTGGAAGACGGTCGAGTCGACGACGAGGATCCACGTCGACCACGCGGTGGAGATCCATTTCTCCGGGTTCAAGGGCATGGTCGACGCGCTCGGCGGGGTGGAGGTCACGCTGCCGCGGCCGGTGGACGATCCCAAGGCGAAGCTGCGGCTCCCCGCGGGAAGGCATCTGCTCGACGGCGAGCAGGCGCTGGGCTACGTGCGGCTCCGCAACGTCGGCGACGGGACCGACCTGGAGCGGATCAAACGCCAGCAGCGGTTCATGAACATGATGATCATGAGGGTGAACGGCCACCTGGACAATCCCGCGACGCTCTCCGCCTTCCTCGCCGAGGTGAAGAAGTCGGTCAGGACCGACGCCGGGCTCGACCTGGGGACGATGTACGCCATAGCCCGGGACATGGCGAAGTTCGTGCCCGGCTCGGTCACGTTCTCCACGGTTCCCACCCGTCCGCACCCCGAGGATCCGAACCGTCTCGCATGGGATCGGGCCGCCGCCGAGCGGCTCTTCGCCGGGATCAGGAAGGACACCGGGTGAGCCGGAGGGCTTCTCGTCCTTGAGGGAAGGTAAGGACATAAGCGGATAAAAGGGGTAATAGTGCCGAATGTGGCTCGGGGTGAGTTTTGATGGGCGATGTGGTTCTTCTTTCCTGAAAAAAGGCGATATCTCCGTCGGAACATCCGCACGTCATGGGAGAACCCATGTCCGTTGCCCGTTGTGTCGCCACCGCCGCCCTCGCCACCCTCATGGTGGCGCTCGCCGCGCCGGTCGCGTCCGCCGCTCTCATCCCACCCCGGCCCGCCGTGGCGAGCGAGTGCTCGCTCTTCGGGACGGTGACCGTCAGGAAGGGGGATCGCACGGAGACCTGGACCTGGGGACCGGGCTACCAGAGCTACCTCAGCAGTGAGAGCAGCTCCCGGACGTTCACGCAGACCATGTAGGGGTCACGCGGACCGTGGAGGGGAAGCGCCCGAATGCCCGGCCATTCTCTCGGCGTTTCTCTGAACTGGTCATTTCTCGGCAGTACGCCACCGTCCTTCGGAAGTGAGCCCATCCGCCGGCCGTAGCGTCGAACGATGGAGATCGACGTGGTGTCGCCCCGCCCGGAGGAGCGGGCGGCCCTGACGCGCCGGGACATGACCGATCGAGCGGACGCGTGAGCGACGCGGGGAACGGGCGGTACGGCACCGGCCCGTTCCCTCACAACCTGGACGAATCCAGCCAGAGTGAATCCAGCCTGGACGAGTCCAGCCTGGACGAATACGGCCGGGGCGACCCTTCCCGGGACGGGGTGCTCCGCGGCGAGGCGTCCCGCGGCCGGAGAGCCTGGGGCGAGTCATCCCGGCACGTACCGTCCCAGGGCGGGCTGTCCAGGGGGCAGGTCGTGGTGATCGCCGGGGAGCCGGTGTCAGGGAAGGCCGGAACCCGGTTGATCCCGCCCTTCACCGCGTCCGAGGCCGCCGCGCTGGCCGCCGCCGCCCTCCAGGACACGCTGCGCGCGGTCGCCCGCGTCCCGGTCGCCCGGCGCGTGCTCGCGCTCGACGGCGCCCCCGGCCCCTGGCTGCCGCGCGGGTTCACGGTGCTGCCGCAGCGCGGGGACGGGCCGGACGAGCGGCTCGCCGCGGCCCTCGACGACGCCCACCGGCTCCTGCCCGGCCCGGTCGTGCTCATCGGCACGGACACCCCGCAGGTCACCCCGGACATGCTGGGCTACGCCCTGTCCCTGCTCAGCGCCTACGACGCGGTGTTCGGCCCGGCGACGGACGGCGGGTTCTGGCTGCTCGGGCTGCGCGCTCCCGACCCCGCCCTCCTGCTCGGCGTCCCGACGCCGGAGCCGGCCACCGGCGAGGCCCAGCTGCGGAGGCTGGGGGAGGCCGGGTTGAGCGTCGCCCTGATGCCCCGTCTCACCGACGTGGACACCGCGGCGGACGCGTTCGCGGTGGCGGCGCAGGCTCCGCGGTCCCTCTTCGCCGCCACCCTCGCCAGGATGAGCGCGTTGCGCTGAACGAGGTCTTAGAAAGGCGCACGGGAGCCTAGAAGAGCGTCGGGGCGATGTCCTCGCGCGCCCGCTCCAGCTCGCCCGGTTCGAAGAGCCGGATCACGCCGTACGTGCCGTCGTACCCGGGTTCCCGGATCACCTCGCCTCGGCGCAGTCGCCCGACGGCCTCCGCGAGCCGCGGCGAGTGGGCCTCGATCTCGCCGACCGGCACGTCCTCCAGGATCCTCAGCTCGGGCCCCAGGGCGGCGGTGAGCCTGTCGAGCTCCTTGAGGACCTTCTTGCTCTTCGGCCCGACGTCGAGGATCTCGCCCACGATCTCCGGCAGCGGTACGAGGTTGCGGAAGCCCGCGACGCCCTCCGGCCGGAAACCGTCGGGCCGGTCGGCCAGCTCCTGGACCCGGCTCAGCACGCCCACCGTGAGCGGCTTCCCGCACACGGGGCAGATCCCGTCGCGCCCGCGTGTCTCCTCGGGGTCCATCCGGACGTCGCACGCCCGGTGCCCGTCGACGTGGTACTTGCCCTCCTCGGGGAAGAACTCGGTCGTTCCCGCGTACCCGGTGCCGGTCCGGAGCGCCCGCAGGACGGCGAAGTAGTCGAGGTCGGTCTCGAACACCGTGGTCTCGCGGCCGACCATGGGCGGCGAGTGGGCGTCGGAGTGGCTGACCAGCCGGTAGCGGTCGAGGGCGGAGACCCGCCAGTTCATCGCCGGGTCGCTGGACAGGCCGGTCTCCAGCGCGAAGATGTGCTCGGAGAGCTCGCCGTAGCACTCCTCGATCGTGTCGAACCCCGACTTCGAGCCGAAGACGCCGAACCAGGGCGTCCAGACGTGGGCGGGCACCAGGTAGGCGCCCTCGCCGCTGCTCAGGGTGATGTCCAGCAGGCCGCGGGAGTCGAGGCCGAGGACGGGCCGCCCGTCCGCGCTCAGGTTGCCGATCCGTTCGAGCCTCGCGTTGAACGACGCGGCCTCGTCGAAGCCCGGCATGTAGACCAGGTGATGGAGCTTGCGGGTGCGCTCGCCGCGCCGGTAGATCGTGGAGACCTCGGTGGACAGCATGAACCGCACCTGGTCGGAGGACACCCCGGCGGGCGACGGGCCGAGGGCGTCGGGGGCGTGTTCGTCGCGCAACCGGAACAACCCGGGCTCGGCCGGTACGAGATTCTCGCGCAACTGCTCGAACCAGGTCGGATGCGTGAAGTCGCCGGTGCCCATCAGCGCGATGCCCTTGCGCCGAGCCCACCACGCCAGATGCTCCAGGTCGCTGTCCCTGCTGCAGGCCCGGGCGTATTTCGAGTGAATGTGCAGGTCGGCATGGAACCGCATCCATCACATTCTGCCACAGGCCAGATGTGAAGATCAGGAAAGGGGTGTTCTCCCC
Organism: Streptosporangium sp. NPDC002721; assembly: GCF_042888905.1. Lineage (NCBI taxonomy): Bacteria > Bacillati > Actinomycetota > Actinomycetes > Streptosporangiales > Streptosporangiaceae > Streptosporangium > Streptosporangium sp. NPDC002721. The sequence continues at coordinate 126,941 of NZ_JBIAQI010000017.1, read as the reverse complement.
TGTTCCTCTCCTCGTCGGACGGACCCGCCGCCTCTTCTCATCGGCCAGGACCGCCGCGGTGACCTGCGGATGATCCTCCGGGCCCGGGAAAAGCCCGATGATCATTTTTTGTGTGAAAGAAAGAGACCGCTGATGATTTCGCGCCGGAAAGGGAGGCCGCCGATGAGAATGTTCGTCTCGGCGGACCGGGCGGGCCGTTATCGTGGAGATGTCGCGCGAGCGCGGGGAGGTGCCGGGATGGCCGGGCAGGAATGGGGTCCCGATCCGGGTGGTGAGGGCGAATCCACGGGTCGTCGAATTGCCAGGGCGCGTAAACGCAGGGGGCTCACCCAAATCGGCCTGGCGGCAAAGGCGAATGTTTCTCGCAGCTTGATCGCACAGGTCGAGGCGGGCCACAAACGGGCCACCCCGTCGCTCGTCGCGGCCGTGGCGAGAGCGTGCGCGGTCGACGCCGCCGAGATCGTCGGATGGCCCCACGGGGGGCAGGAGCGGGGAGGCGGCAGGCACACCGAGGCGGTGCACGCGGCGATGCCCTCCATCAGGCGCGCCCTGGCCTACGCCGACGTCTCCCCCGACCTGGGGGTTCCGCCCAGGTCGCTCGACGCGCTCGCCTCGGAGCTGGTCAAGCTCCAGAGACTGCAGGGGGCCGCCGCGCACGTCCGTCTCGGCGCCCGCCTGCCCGCGGCCATCGAGGAGCTGACGGTCCACGCGGTCGAGTCGGACCTCCCGAGGGCGTGGCGCCTGCTGAACCACGCGTACGCCATAGCGGTGTCCCTGGCCCGGAGGCTCGGCCACAGCGACCTGGCGCAGGTCGCCGTCGAGCGGGCCGCGATCGCCGCGCCGCGCGCCGACGACCCGCACCTGCGGCACCTGGTCTCGCTGTCGCGCGCGTTGCTGCTGCTCACCCTGGGGTCCGAGGACATCGCGCTGACCATGGTGAGGCGGGCGGCGGGCGAGGTGGACCGGTCGGACCCGGCGGGGCTGCAGGTCTACGGCTCCCTCCAGCTGCGCGCCGCCGTCTCCGCCGCGCGGATGGGGTACGGGGCGGACGCCTGGGAGCACCACGGCCTCGCGACGGAGGCGGCGGCACGGATCGAGGCGCTGTCGCGGCCCGACCCGTACGGGCTTCAGGTGAGTCCCGTCAACGCGGTGATCCACGGGTGCGCGGTGGCGACGGAGCTCGGCGACTACGACACGGCGGTCCGCCTGGACTCGGGGTTCACACCCTCTCCCAAGCTCTACGCCGAGCGCAGGGCGCATCACGAGATCGACATGTCCAGGACGCACCTGTTGCTCAAGGAACACGACAAAGCGCTCAGGCGAGTGCTCAACGCCGAGCGAATCGCCCCGCAGATGGCGCGATTCCACCCCACGGCCAGAGAGGCCGTCAGGCAGTTGGGCACCTATTACCGGACCGTCCCCGAACAGCTGCGCGGCCTGGAAAATCGAATGGCCTTCTAGTCTTATCCGGAGATTTGTTCACGGGAAATCGTGAACACTGGTGGCGGCGATTCTTCATAAGGTCGTCGTGGTGGTGAGAACCGCGACCCTCGCCATCCGGATCCGGTGATTCCGACCTTGGAGGATGGGTGACACGGCGTGCGGTGCGGGCTGAATCCCGGGGCATGGTCGACGAGGCGACGATGGCACGCCATGACAGGGCGCTGGCGGTCGTGCAGCGGCTGCTGATCGAGAGGGGAATCCGCGCCCACCGCCACCACACGATCAACCTGGGGATCTTCACCACCCGTCCGGGTGCTCCCAGCGGGCCCGGGAGGCCCGGCTTCCGCTCGCGGACGGACCGGCACCCGCCCGAGCTGACCGTGATCGCTCAGGGGCGGCGTGCCGCCACGGTGACCATAGGTCCGCGCTCCGGCTGCTACCTGGTGTCCGTCCGCAGCGGCCTCAACCTCCACGCCGTCAGGCGGGAGCAGCCCCACATGGTCGTGGAGCTGATCGTCACCGACCGGCTGGGCGAGCGGTCGTGACCGTCGGCTCGCCCGCCGGTTCCAGGGTGTCGCGAGCCGAGGGGGGTCGGCCGGGGCGGTCAGGAAAGGCAGCCGACGTGCGCGAGGGCCTGCTTCAGCAGGACGCCCTGCCCGCCGAGCATCTCCTGCTGCACCAGCGGTGACGAGGCCTCCTCGGGGGTGAACCAGACGAGGTCGAGGGCGTCCTGCCGGGGACGGCAGTCACCCGCGACCGGCACGACGTAGGCGAGGGACACCGCGTGCTGCCGGGGGTCGTGGTAGGGGGTGACGCCCTGGGTCGGGAAGTACTCGGCGATGGTGAACGGCTGCGGAGAGGCGGGGACGCGGGGCAGCGCCGTCGGACCGAGGTCCTTCTCCAGGTGGCGCATGAGCGCGTCACGGACGCGCTCATGGTGGAGCACGCGACCGGAGACGAGGGCGCGGCTGACCGCCCCGTCCGCTCCGATGCGCAGCAGCAGGCCGACACGCGTGACCACTCCCGTCTCGTCGACCCGTACCGGAACGGCGTCGATGTAGAGAATCGGCATCCGCGCGCGGGCCGACTCCAGTTCCTCGGGAGCGAGCCAGCCGGGCGTGGTTTCGGTCATTTCGGTCATTGACCGATCGTACGTCGCGGTCGGCTCCGAAACGCGTTCCCTCCCCGTGATCCGCCCGCCCTGTCAGAAGAGCCGCGAGAGCCAGTCGGCCTGTTCGAGCTGTAGGAAGGCCTCGCCTCCCTCGTGGTCGTTCCACTCGTAGGCGATCATCTTCTTCCGGCCGCCGTAGTGGTTGAAGCTCGCGTAGCCGCCCGACGGCGGGCAGGTCTCGTCACGCAACGCCACGCTGAACAGCGCCGGGCAGGTCGCCCGGGGCGCGAGGACCGCGAGGTCGAAGTAGGAGGTCATGGCCAGGGCGGCACCGGCCTCGGCGCGGTGGGTGCGGCACCACTTCACCAGCTCGGCGTAGGGGCCCTGGGTGGCGATGTGAGCCGAACGCCGGATGTCGCAGAGGAACGGGACGTTGGGCATCGTGCCCGCGACCGCCGGGTTCAGGGCCGCGGCGGCGAGTGCCAGCGCGCCGCCCTGGCTGGTCCCGGTCGTCACGAGCCGTGTCCGGTCGGCGAAGGGGAGCAGCGCGGCCGCGTCCACCGCGCGGACCGCGTCGGTGAACAGGCGGCGGTAGTAGTAGGAGTCGCGGTCCGGCAGCCCGTCGGTCAGGAACCCCGGGACGCGCGGGCGCCCCGAGCTGCCCGTGTCGGGGGTGTCTCCCGTACGCCAGGCGCTGCCCTGACCGCGGGTGTCCATGATCAGATGCGGATGGCCGGCCGCGGACCAGTAGAGCCACTCGTGGGGGAGGCCGCGGCCGCCCCCGTAGCCGATGTACTCGATGACGGTCGCCCGCGTGCCGTCGGCGTCCCTCGGCACGAGGTACCACGCGCGGATGGGCTGGCCGCCGAATCCCGCGAAGGTGACGTCGTAGACGGCCACCGACCGCAGGGGAGTGTCCTCGACCGGCTCCGCCGTCACGTTCAACGGGTGACCGGCGGCCTCGTCCAGGGTCTTCTGCCAGAACTCATGGAGATCTTCTGGCGTGTGCAGGTTCGGTCGGTGGTTCGCCACGTCGTCCAGGGGTAGTTCCCAGCCCATGGGCCGCCTTCCGTCGGTGTCCGGTGCCATCGAAGGTGAACCCGTCACACCGGTCGCTGTCAACACGAGTCCGGCCGGAACGATCAGGCCGGGAGACCGGGCGCACGATGAAAGCCCAGGTCCGGATGCGAGGATGCGGACCTGGGCTTTGTGTCGCCTCGGGTCACCGGACCGTCTGGGTACGGGGTCACGCGACCGTTCGGGTACGGGGTCACGGGACCGTCCGGGCAGAGGTCACGAGACCGTCCGGGTACGGGGTCACGAGACCGTCTGGAGGGTTCGGCAGGGTGTCGCCAGGGCGTCGGCGCACACCCGGTGCAGCTGTCCCTGATGGAAGACGAGTGGGTCCCCGTCGTCGTCGTTCGTGGCAAGCGAGGTCACCCTGGCGAGGATCAACTCGTGGTCCCCCACCAGGTGGCTCGTCTCCAGGACGCAGTCGATCCACGCCAGCGCGCCGTCGATCGCCAGGTGGCCGCCCTCCTTCACGGACCAGCCGATGCCGGAGAACCGGTCGGCGCCCCTGGTCGCGAACGATCGGCACACCGCCTCCTGCCCGACGCTCAGCAGGCTGATGGTGAAGGCGCCCGCGGCCCTGATCCGCGGCCACGTGGTCGAGGTGTGCGCGGCGCAGAAGGCCACGATCGGCGGGTCGAGGGAGACCGAGGTGAAGGAGTTGACCGTGAAACCGCACGGCTCGCCGTCCGACACCGCGGCGATCACCACCACCCCGGTCGGGTACCGGCCGAGCACGCGTCGCATTCTCAGGCTATCGATCATCACTCACCGCGCTTCCCATGCCCGCTTGAGCCGGTCGAGGTGGCCGAGGCCGTCGAGGACGGTGTCCGTGTCGGGGACGAAGTCGATCAGACAGCCGATCTCGTCGACGCCGATCCGCTCCAGGGAGCCCAGCATGGCCATGCCGTCGTCGACCGTGCCGAACAGGCCGCCGGTGTCGAAGTAGCGGTCGAAGGAGATCTCCAGGAGGAACTCGATGTCCTCGGCGTCCATCGACTCCGGGTCCAGGCCGGGGATCAGCTCCTCGGCCGCCTTCATGACCAGCCCGATCGAGCTGCGCAGGTAGTCGGTGAACGGCTGGTGGACCACCTCGCGCACCCGGGCCCGGTCCTCGCCGATGAAGGTGTGCAGCATCAGCACGACATGGCCGGTGCCGCCGTGGTTCCTGGCGAAGTGCTCGCGGTAGTCGGCGACCTTGACCGCCAGCTCGTCCAGGCTCTGGCCGAGCAGGTGCGTCAGGATCCCGACGCCGAGCTCGCCCGCCTGGCGGAACGTCCCGGGGTTGCCCGAGCTGGTGAGCCACGTCGGCAGTTCCGGCTGGATCGGGGCCGGGTGGGTCCGGACCTTGATGGGCTCCCCGGCGCCGTCGCCGAGTTCCACCGACTCCTGCCGCCACAGGCGCCGCACGATGTCGACCGTCTCGGTCGTCACCTCCCTGCGGTTGCCGTAGTTCTCCGGCCGGAGCGCGAAGTCGTTCAGGTGCCAGCCGGTCGCGAAGGCGACGCCGGCCCGGCCGCCGGACAGGTTGTCCACGACCGACCATTCCTCGGCGATGCGCGCCGGGTGGTGCAGCGGGGCCACGACGCTCCCGGCGCGGATCGCGACGTGCTCCGTCACGGCCGCGATGGCCGCGGCGGTGACGGCCGGGTTGGGGTAGCGGCCACCGAACTCATGGAAGTGCCGTTCCGGCGTCCACACCGCGGAGAAACCGTGGGTGTCGGCGAATCGGGCCCCTTCCAGCAACAGCCGGTACTGATCGGTTCCTGCCCTTGCCTCGTCAGCGAAATAGAAAAGGCCAAAGTCCAACGGTTTCTCCTAACGTGCTGTAGGGCTCGCATGGAGCACGCGCTCATATACGGCCAAGCGGCACCATTATTGGCGCGATCGGAGAAGCCGAGTAACCCCTAGAATCCACTAGGCGCGCGGCGGGAGCCCGATGACCCCCGATTTCCCGCTGCCTCTCCCGCACGCGGACGGCCGACCCGGACCTCGGGGAAACGCGCGCCGTCGCGGGTGGCGTCGCGTCAAACGCCCAGGTCGTCGCGTACCGAAGCCGCGAGCCCGTCCGGACGGCGATGGGGACGGCCCGCCGCGCGGTCGTTTCGGGCCGGAGATCGGGGTCCACCCCGAATCATCCGCGTTCCGTGCCGCCCGGCGCCGGACGCGGCCCCTTAGCCCGCCGTCCGCCGTGAAGGACCTCGTAGGGGAAACCCGGCGAAATCTTTAGGGGCGAGCCCCGGTAGCTACGCCGCTGTCTCATGGGCTGGAATGAGGCGTGAATGAGGCGGGGCATCCGTTCACGCAATGAATGGCGCATTGTCGAATATCCCTGCTTATTGGCCGAGAGGATATACGCAACGTGACTCTTACCACAGAACGCGGCCTGGAAACACCTCTCTCGCTGCGGGAGAGGGTCGCCGAACTCGGAATGCTCAAGGATCAGGCGCGTGGCGGTGACGTTCAGCCGGCCACGAAGCAGCAGCGGGCCAAGGGCAAGCTCACCGTCGACGAACGGCTGGAACTGCTCTTCGACCCCGGCAGTTTCACCGAGATCGAGCAGCTGCGCAGGCACCGGGCCAGCGGCTTCGGCATGGAGAACCGGCGGCCGTACACCGATGGCGTCGTGACCGGCTGGGGCACCGTGCACGGACGCACCGTCTTCGCCTACGCCCACGACTTCCGGATCTTCGGCGGCTCGCTGGGCGAGGCGCACGCGCAGAAGATCCACAAACTGATGGACCTCGCGGCGGCGACGGGCGCGCCGCTCGTCAGCCTCAGCGACGGGGCGGGCGCCAGGATCCAGGAGGGCGTGACCGCCCTGGCCGGCTACGGCGGGATCTTCCAGCGCAACGTGCGGGCCTCCGGGGTCATCCCGCAGATCAGCGTGATGCTCGGCCCGTGCGCGGGCGGCGCCACCTACTCGCCGGCGCTGACCGACTTCACGTTCATGGTCGACGGCATCTCGCAGATGTACATCACCGGCCCGAGCGTGGTCGAGGCCGTGACCGGCGAGAAGATCAGCCACGACGGGCTCGGTGGCGCCCAGGTACACGGGACGCTCTCGGGCGCCGCCGGGTTCGTCTACGACAACGAGGCGGACTGCCTTGAGGAGGTCCGCTACCTGCTGTCCCTCCTGCCGTCCAACAACCGCGAGGCGCCGCCCGACCTGCCGACGGCCGACCCGGCCGACCGGCGCTGCGACGCCCTTCTCGACATCGTGCCCGTCGAGCTCAGCAGGTCGTACGACATCCGCGAGGTCATCAGGGAGATCGTCGACCTCGGTGACTTCTTCGAGGTCCACACCCTGTGGGCGACCAACGTCATCTGCGCCCTGGCCAGGATCGACGGCCAGGTGGTGGGGATCGTGGCCAACCAGCCCTCCTCGCTGGCCGGCGCGCTGGACATCGACGCCTCGGAGAAGGCGGCGCGGTTCGTCCAGTTCTGCGACGCGTTCAGCATCCCGCTGGTCACCCTGGTCGACGTGCCCGGCTTCCTGCCGGGCAAGGACCAGGAGCACGCCGGCATCATCCGGCACGGGGCGAAGCTGCTGTACGCGTACTGCAACGCCACCGTCCCCCGCGTCCAGGTCATCCTGCGCAAGGCGTACGGCGGGGCCTACATCGTGATGGACTCCCGGTCCATCGGCGCGGACCTGTCCTTCGCCTGGCCGACGAACGAGATCGCCGTCATGGGCGCCGAGGGCGCGGCGAACGTCGTGTTCCGCAAGGAGATCGCCGCGGCCGACGACCCCGAGATGACGCGCGCCGAGATGATCAAGGAGTACCGGCAGGAGCTCATGCACGCCTACTACGCCGCCGAGCGCGGCCTGGTGGACGACGTGATCGACCCGGCCGAGACCAGGGCCGTGCTGGCCCGGTCGCTCGCCATGCTCCGCGCGAAGAACGCGAAGGTCCCGTACCGCAAGCACGGAAACCTGCCGATGTGATGGCCGGCGACGACGAGGTGATGTTCCGGTTCGTACGCGGTGAGCCCGACCAGGAAGAGGTGGCCGCCGTGATGGCGGCCCTGTCGCGCACCTTCGTGATCCGGCCTCGCGACGGCGACGCCCCCGCTCCTCCCCCTTCCTGGGGTGAGCCGGGGGTCTTCGAGGCGCCGAACTCATGGTCCTCCCGGTGAACCAGAAGGAGTGCAAGTGATCACCGAAACCGGCATGTGGCTGCGGTCGTTCCAGGCCGCGCCGCCGTTCTCCACCCGCCTGATCTGCTTCCCGCACGCGGGCGGCTCGGCCTCGTACTTCCATCCCGTGGCCAGGGAGCTCTCCTCGCGACTGGACGTGCTGGCCGTCCAGTACCCGGGCAGGCAGGAACGCCGTCACGAGCCGTGCATAGACGACATCGCGACGCTCGCGGACCGGCTCGCCGAGGAGCTCGTCCCGCTGGCCGACCGGCCGATGGCCTTCTTCGGCCACAGCATGGGCGCCGTGGTCGCGTTCGAGGTGTCCAGAAGGCTGCTGACGCAGGGGATCTCGCCGCTGACGCTGTTCGCGTCGGGCCGGCGCGCGCCGTCGTGCACCCGTCACGAGACGGTGCACAAGGAGGGCGACCAGGCGCTCCTGGCCGAGGTGCGGCGGCTCGGCGGGACCGACCTGCGCATGCTGAACGACCCCGAGGTCGTGAGCATGATCCTGCCCTCGCTGCGCGGCGACTACAAGGCCATCATGACCTACCGGTGCCTGCCCGGAATCAAGATCGACGCACCCGTCATCGCACTGGTCGGCGACAACGACCCCCACGTCACCCTGGACGAGGCGATCCGCTGGAAGGAACACACCAGCGGCGCCTTCGACATGCGGGTCTTCCGTGGCGGTCACTTCTACCTGAACTCCCACGCCCCAGCGGTGATGCGGATGATCACCGAGAACATCCCGAGCGCGTAGAACCCCTTTTCGACAGCGCGAAGAGTACGAGGCGAGCATGACTGCGAACGACACCAAGCTCATAGAGGCCCTGCGTTCCTCCCTGAAGGAGACCGAACGGCTGCGCGCGCAGAACCGTTCCCTCACCGACGCGGCCCGCGAGCCGATCGCGATCGTGGGGATGGCCTGCCGGTTCCCCGGCGGGGTGTCCTCGCCCGAGGGCCTGTGGGACCTGGTGGCCACCGGCGCCGACGTGATCGGGGACTTCCCCACCGACCGCGGCTGGGACCTGGACCGGCTGTTCTCGACCGACCCGGACGACCGGGGTACCTCGTACTCGCGGCGCGGCGGGTTCCTGCACGACGCGGGCGAGTTCGACGCGGGCTTCTTCGGCATCTCGCCGCGTGAGGCCCTGGCCATGGACCCGCAGCAGCGTTTGTTGCTGGAGGCGTCGTGGGAGGCGGTCGAGCGGGCGGGGCTGGACCCGGTGGGGTTGCGCGGCAGCCGTACGGGTGTGTTCGCGGGTGTGATGTACCACGACTACGCGCCCCAGCTCTCGAACGTGCCGGGCGAGCTTGAGGGCCTGATCGGCACCGGCAACTCGGGGAGCATCGCCTCGGGCCGGGTGTCGTACACGTTCGGGTTCGAGGGTCCGGCGGTCACGGTGGACACCGCGTGCTCGTCGTCGCTGGTCGCGCTGCACCTGGCCGTACAGGCGCTGCGCACCGGCGAGTGTGACCTGGCGCTGGCCGGCGGGGCGACCGTGATGGCGACCCCGACGACGTTCGTGGAGTTCTCCCGGCAGCGTGGCCTGTCGGTGGACGGGCGGTGCAAGGCGTTCTCCGCGTCGGCCGACGGCACCGGCTGGGGTGAGGGTGTCGGCATGCTGCTCGTCGAGCGGCTGTCGGACGCGCGTCGCAACGGTCACCGGGTGCTGGCGGTGGTGCGGGGCAGCGCGGTCAACCAGGACGGTGCGAGCAACGGCCTGACCGCGCCGAACGGCCCTTCCCAGCAGCGGGTGATCCGCCAGGCGCTGGCGAACGCCGGGTTGTCGAGCGCGGACGTGGACGTGGTCGAGGCGCATGGCACGGGCACCAGGTTGGGTGACCCGATCGAGGCGCAGGCCATCTTGGCCACGTACGGCCAGGACCGGCCGGAGGACCGTCCGCTGTGGCTGGGGTCGTTGAAGTCGAACATCGGTCACACCCAGGCGGCGGCGGGTGTGGGTGGTGTGATCAAGATGGTGATGGCGATGCGGCACGGGACGCTGCCGCGCACGCTTCATGTCGAGGAGCCGTCGCCGCACGTGGACTGGTCCGCGGGTGCCGTCGAGCTGCTGACCGAGGCCCGTCCCTGGGACACCGAGGGCCCGCGCCGGGCCGGTGTCTCGTCCTTCGGGGTGAGCGGTACGAACGCGCACGTGGTCATCGAGCAGGGTCCGGTGTCGGAGCCGGAGCCTGCGGGTGCCGGGTTGCCGGTGACGCCGTGGCTGATCTCGGCCAAGACTCCGGAGGCGCTGCGGGAGCAGGCTTCGCGGCTGGCGTCCTGGGTGGAGGAGCGTCCGGAGCTTGAGGTGGCGGACGTCGCCTGGACGCTGGCGACGGGCCGTTCGGTGCTGGAGCGGCGTGCGGTGGTGGTGGGCGCGGACAGGTCTGAGCTGGTGGCGGGTCTGCGTGCGCTGGCCGACGGGACGGATGCGGTGCCGGGTGCGGTGGCCGGGGGGCTGGCGATGTTGTTCGCCGGTCAGGGGAGCCAGCGGGTGGGGATGGGGCGTGAGCTGGCTTCCGCCTTCCCGGTGTTCGCCGAGGCGCTGGACGAGGTGTGTGCGCTGTTGCCGGGGTCGTTGCGGGAGGCGATGTTCTCCGGTCCGGCGGAGGTGCTGGATGAGACGGGGATGACCCAGCCGGCGCTGTTCGCCTTCGAGGTGGCGCTGTATCGGTTGCTGGCCTCGTTCGGTGTCACTCCGGATGTGCTGGTGGGTCACTCGGTCGGGGAGATCGCGGCGGCTCACGTGGCCGGGGTGCTCTCGCTGGCCGACGCCTGCTCTCTGGTCTCGGCTCGGGCTCGGTTGATGCAGGCGCTGCCGCGGGGCGGGGCGATGCTGGCGATCGCCGCCCCCGAGGCGGAGGTGCTTCCGTTGCTGGAGGGCCGCTTGGATGTCGGGATCGCGGCGGTGAACGGGCCGGCGGCCGTGGTGGTCTCCGGTAGCGAGAGCGCGGTGGAGGAGCTCGCCGCGCAGGTGACTGTCCGCACTCGCAGGCTGCGGGTCTCGCACGCGTTCCATTCACCGCTGATGGAGCCGATGCTGGCCGAGTTCGAGGAGGTCGTCTCCGGGCTGACCTTCAACGAGCCGGTCATCCCCGTCATCTCCAACGTGACGGGGCAGCCGGCCGAGCCGGGCCTGTTGACCGATCCGGCGTACTGGGTGCGGCACGTGCGTGAGGCCGTGCGGTTCGCCGATGGGGTGGCCGCCTGCCAGGCGGGCGTGTTCCTGGAGGTCGGGCCGGACGGGGTGCTGACCGGGCTGGCGCAGCAGAGCGTCGAGGAGGGCGTGTTCGTCGCGACCGCGCGCAAGGACCGTGACGAGGTCCGGACCCTGGTCGAGGCGCTCGGACGGCTGCACGGCCATGACGTGACGGTCGACTGGGGGACGATCCTCACCCCGGCACGGCATGTCGACCTGCCGACGTACGCCTTCCAGCACCAGCGCTACTGGATCCCGGGACGTGCCGGGGCCGGGGAGATGAGCGCCGCCGGACTGGGTGCGCTTGACCACCCGTTGCTGAGTGCGGTGACGGAGGTCGCCGGTGGTGAGTCGGTGGTCTTCAGTGGCCGTTTGTCGGTGGCGACGCAGGTGTGGCTGGCTGATCACGCGGTGAACGGGACGGTGCTGGTGCCGGGTACCGGGTTGCTGGAGCTGGCGTTGCGTGCCGGGGCCGAGGTGGGTCGGCCGTTGGTGCGGGAGCTGACGTTGCAGGCTCCGCTGGTGTTGCCGGTCGAGGGTGGTCTGCAGGTGCAGGTCGTCGTCGGCGCCGTTGAGGCCTCCGGCGTCCGTGCGGTGTCGATTCATTCTCGTCCCGAAGGTGATGTCGCGGGGTCGTGGACGGGTCATGCCGAGGGGGTGCTGGGTTCGGAGAGCGCGGGGGCGTTGGAGGTGGGGGTCTGGCCGCCGGTGGAGGCGGTGGCGGTGGAGGTCGCCGATGCCTACGAGGTGTTGCTGGGCATGGGGTATGAGTACGGGCCCGTCTTTCAGGGGTTGAAGGCGGTCTGGCGGCGGGGTGAGGAGGTCTTCGCCGAGGTCGCGTTGCCCGAGCAGGCTTATGGGGACGCGGTGCGCTTCGGGGTGCATCCGGCGTTGTTGGATGCGGCGTTGCACGCGCCGTTGGTGGTGGGGGACGGGCAGACGGTGTTGCCGTTCTCCTGGACGGGGGTGTGTCTGCATTCGGCCGGGGCGACCGAGATCCGGGTGCGCATCTCGCCGGTGCGGGAGAACACGGTCGCTTTGGCGATCGCCGATTCGGCCGGTGCGCCGGTGTTGTCGGTGGAGTCGCTGGCCGCGCGTCCGATCACGGCCGACCAGCTCACCACCCACCGCTCCGACGCCCTGCTGCGGATCGGCTGGACGCCGCTTCCGTCCGGGCGGGCCGGGGCTGTGGAGTCGGCGGGGTCGGGGCTGGTCGATCTGGGTGAGGTGGTCGCGGAGGGTGCGGTGGTGCCCGAGGCGGTGGTGTACGAGGTCGTCTCGCCGGCGGTCGAGGTGCTGGGTGCGGTGCGTGAGTCGGCGGCCGAGGTGCTGGGTGTGGTGCGGGAGTGGCTGGCTGAGGAGAGGTTCGTCTCCTCGCGGCTGGTGGTGGTGACGCGGGGCGCGGTGACGGTCGCGGACGAGGACGTGGACCTCGGGGTGGCCGGGGTGTGGGGTCTGGTGCGGGCGGCCGAGGCGGAGAACCCGGGCCGGTTCGTGCTGGTGGACGTGGACGTAGACGCGGACACCGGTGTGGAGGAGGCCCTGGAGGCGGTGGTCGCCTCGCAGGAGCCGGAGGCCGCGATCCGCGGGGGCGAGGTGTGGGTGCCCCGGTTGGCACACGCCGCCGTACCGCAGGGGGAGCGGCCGGAGTTCGGTCCGGAGGCCACGGTGCTGGTCACCGGTGGCACCGGCGGCCTGGGCGCGCTGGTGGCCAAGCATCTGGTGACCGCCTACGGGGTGCGGCACCTGCTGCTGGCCAGCAGGCGCGGCGCGCAGGCTCCCGGGGTGCCCGAACTGGTCGCCGAGCTGACCGAGCTCGGTGCCCGTACGGAGGTCGTGGCGTGTGATGTGGGTGATCGTGAGGCGCTGGCCGAGCTGATCGCGGGCGTTCCGGCGGAGTATCCGCTCAAGGGTGTGGTGCACGCGGCCGGGGTGGCCGACAACGGCCTGGTGGGTTCGCTGACCGCGGAGCGGCTGGATGGGGTGCTGGGGGCGAAGGCGGACGCGGCGTGGCACCTGCATGAGCTGACGGCGGATCTGGATCTGTCGGCGTTCGTTTTGTTCTCCTCGGCCGGTGGGTTGGTGCTGGCGGCCGGTCAGGGTAGTTACGCGGCGGCGAACGTGTTCCTGGACGCGCTGGCGGCCAGGCGGCGGGCACAGGGGCTGGTGGCCACGTCGCTGGCGTATGGGTTGTGGGATGCCGACACCGGGTTGAGCGGCTGGTTGAGCGAGGCCGATCGGGAGCGGATGCGCCGTCAGGGCCTGCCGGCGTTGTCGGTGGCCGAGGGGCTGGCGTCGTTTGATGCGGGTCTGGTGTCGGAGGCGGCGACGTTGGTGCCGTTGCGGGTGGATGCGGTGGCGTTGCGGTCGCGGGGTGAGGGGTTGCCGGCGTTGTTGCGGGGCCTGGTGCGCGCTCCGGTGCGTCGGGTGGTGCGCTCGGGTGGGTCGGCGCTGGTGCGGCGGCTGGCCGGGGTTCAGGAGGAGGGGAGGCGCCGTGAGGTGGTGCTGGAGGTGGTCCGCCAGGAGGTGGCCACCGTGCTGGGGCATGCCTCGGCGAGCGCGGTGCAGCCGGATCGGGCCTTCCAGGAGCTGGGGTTCGACTCGCTGACCGCGGTGGAGCTGCGCAACCGGTTGATGGCGGCCTCGGGGCTGCGACTGCCCGCCACCCTCGTCTTCGACTACCCCACCGCCGAAGCGGTGACCGGCTACCTGGTGGCCGAGCTGGCCGGTGGTCAGGTCTCGCAGGTGGTCGCGGCCGACGTCTCGGTGGCCGACGAGCCGATCGCGATCGTGGGAATGGCCTGCCGGTTCCCGGGCGGGGTGTCCTCGCCCGAGGGGTTGTGGGAGCTGGTGTCGGCCGGTACGGACGCCATCGGCGAGTTCCCTGCCGACCGCGGCTGGGACCTGGACAAGGTGTACAACCCCGATTTCGACAGCCAGGGCACCTCGTACTCCAGGCACGGCGGTTTCCTGTACGACGCCGCCGACTTCGACCCCGGCTTCTTCGGCATTTCGCCGCGCGAGGCGCTGACCATGGACCCGCAGCAGCGGTTGCTGCTGGAGGCGTCGTGGGAGGCGGTCGAGCGGGCGGGGCTGGACCCGATGGGGTTGCGGGGCAGCCGTACGGGTGTGTTCGCGGGTGTGATGTACCACGATTACGGCCTCGGTACCCCCGCCTCGACCAGCGGCGGAAGCCTGGTGTCCGGCCGGGTCTCCTACACCCTGGGCCTGGAGGGCCCCGCGGTCACCGTCGACACCGCGTGCTCGTCGTCGCTGGTCGCGCTGCACTGGGCGGCGCAGGCGCTGCGTACGGGCGAGTGCGATCTGGCGCTGGCGGGCGGCGTGACGGTGATGTCGACGCCCGGCATGTTCATCGAGTTCTCCCGGCAGCGCGGCCTGGCGCCCGACGGCCGGTGCAAGGCGTTCGGCGCCACCGCGGACGGGGCCGGTTGGGCCGAGGGTGTCGGCATGCTGCTCGTCGAGCGGCTGTCGGACGCCCGTCGCAACGGTCACCAGGTCCTCGCCGTCCTGCGCGGCAGTGCGATCAACCAGGACGGTGCGAGCAACGGCCTGACCGCGCCGAACGGTCCCTCGCAGCAGCGGGTGATCCGCCAGGCGCTGGCCAACGCCGGTCTGTCGAGCGCGGACGTGGACGTGGTCGAGGCGCACGGTACGGGAACGGTGCTGGGTGACCCGATCGAGGCGCAGGCACTGATCGCCACCTACGGCCAGGACCGTCCGGAGAACCGGCCGCTGTGGCTGGGCTCCATCAAGTCGAACATCGGCCACGCCCAGGCCGCCGCCGGTGTGAGCGGTGTCATCAAGATGGTGATGGCCCTGCGCAACGGCGTCATGCCGCGAACCCTGCACGCCGAGGAGCCGTCGCCGCACGTGGACTGGTCGGCGGGCGCGGTGGAGCTGCTGACCGAGGCCCGTCCCTGGGACAGCGAGGGTCCGCGCCGGGCGGCTGTGTCGTCCTTCGGGATCAGCGGCACGAACGCACATGTGATCATCGAGCAGGGTCCGGTGTCGGAGCCGGAGCCTGCGGGTGCCGGGTTGCCGGTGACGCCGTGGCTGATCTCGGCCAAGACCCCGGAGGCGCTGCGGGAGCAGGCTTCGCGGCTCGCGGACTGGGCGGAGGAGCGTTCGGAACTGGACGTGACCGGTGCCGCCTGGACGCTGGCGACCGGCCGTTCGGTGCTGGAGCGGCGTGCGGTGGTGGTGGGCGCGGACCGGTCTGAGCTGGTGGCGGGTCTGCGTGCGCTGGCCGACGGTACGACGGTGCTGGAGTCGGCCGGTGGTGGGCTGGCGATGTTGTTCGCCGGTCAGGGCAGCCAGCGGGTGGGGATGGGGCGTGAGCTGGCTTCCACCTTCCCGGTGTTCGCCGAGGCGTTGGACGAGGTGTGTGCGCTGTTGCCGGGGTCGTTGCGGGAGGCGATGTTCTCCGGTCCGGCGGAGGTGCTGGATGAGACGGGGATGACCCAGCCGGCGCTGTTCGCCTTCGAGGTGGCGCTGTATCGGTTGCTGGCCTCGTTCGGTGTCACTCCGGATGTGCTGGTGGGTCACTCGGTCGGGGAGATCGCGGCTGCTCATGTGGCGGGTGTGTTGTCGCTGGCCGATGCGTGTGCGCTGGTTTCGGCTCGGGCTCGGTTGATGCAGGCGTTGCCGCGGGGTGGGGCGATGCTGGCGATCGCGGCTCCCGAGGCGGAGGTGCTTCCGTTGCTGGAGGGCCGCTTGGATGTCGGGATCGCGGCGGTGAACGGGCCGGCGGCCGTGGTGGTCTCCGGTAGCGAGAGCGCGGTGGAGGAGCTCGCCGCGCAGGTGACTGTCCGCACTCGCAGGCTGCGGGTCTCGCACGCGTTCCATTCGCCGTTGATGGAGCCGATGCTGGCCGAGTTCGAGGAGGTCGTCTCCGGGCTGACCTTCAACGAGCCGGTCATCCCCGTCATCTCCAACGTGACGGGGCAGCCGGCCGAGCCGGGCCTGTTGACCGATCCGGCGTACTGGGTGCGGCACGTGCGCGAGGCCGTGCGGTTCGCCGATGGGGTGGCCGCCTGCCAGGCGGGGGTGTTCCTGGAGATCGGGCCGGATGCCACCCTGACGGCGCTGGCGCAGCAGAGCGTCGAGAACGGGGCCTTCGTTCCGGTCGTGCGCAAGGACCGCGACGAGGTCCGGGCCCTGGTCGAGGCACTTGGTCGACTCCACACCCACGGTGTGACGGTCGGCTGGAAGGCCATCCTCACGCCGGGAGCGCGTGTCGATCTGCCGACGTACGCCTTCCAGCGTGACCGGTTCTGGATCCCCACGCGGATCGAGACCGGTGACATGGCCGAGGTGGGACTCGTCGCCATCGATCATCCGTTGCTGAGTGCGGTGACGGAGGTCGCCGGTGGTGAGTCGGTGGTCTTCAGTGGCCGTTTGTCGGTGGCGACGCAGGTGTGGCTGGCTGATCACGCGGTGAACGGGACGGTGCTGGTGCCGGGTACCGGGTTGCTGGAGCTGGCGTTGCGTGCCGGGGCCGAGGTGGGTCGGCCGTTGGTGCGGGAGCTGACGTTGCAGGCTCCGCTGGTGTTGCCGGTCGAGGGTGGTCTGCAGGTGCAGGTCGTCGTCGGCGCCGTTGAGGCCTCCGGTGTTCGTGCGGTGTCGATTCATTCTCGTCCCGAAGGTGATGTCGCGGGGTCGTGGACGGGTCATGCCGAGGGGGTGCTGGGTTCGGAGAGCGCGGGGGCGTTGGAGGTGGGGGTCTGGCCGCCGGTGGGGGCGGTGGCGGTGGAGGTCGCCGATGCCTACGAGGTGTTGCTGGGCATGGGGTATGAGTACGGGCCCGTCTTTCAGGGGTTGAAGGCGGTGTGGCGGCGGGGTGAGGAGGTCTTCGCCGAGGTCGCGTTGCCCGAGCAGGCTTATGGGGACGCGGTGCGCTTCGGGGTGCATCCGGCGTTGTTGGATGCGGCGTTGCACGCGCCGTTGGTGGTGGGGGACGGGCAGACGGTGTTGCCGTTCTCCTGGACGGGGGTGTGTCTGCATTCGGCCGGGGCGACCGAGATCCGGGTGCGTATCTCGCCGGTGCGGGAGAACACGGTCGCTTTGGCGATCGCCGATTCGGCCGGTGCGCCGGTGTTGTCGGTGGAGTCGCTGGCCGCGCGTCCGATCACGGCCGACCAGCTCACCACCCACCGCTCCGACGCCCTGCACCGGCTTGAGTGGAGCGTCGCTCCGGCCGCTTCCGCCTCGGTGGAGGTCCCCGGATGGACGATGGCGAACTCGCTGGACGGTGACGTCGCGGAGTGTGTGCTGGTCGAGGTGTCGGCCGGGGTGCACCGGGCGCTGGGTCTGGTGCGGGGCTGGCTGGCGGAGGAGCGGTTCGCCTCCTCGCGGCTGGTGCTGGTGACCCGGGGTGCGATGGCCGTCGCGGACGAGACGCCGGATCCGGCGCAGGCGGCGGTGTGGGGTCTGGTACGGGCGGCGCAGACGGAACAGCCGGGCCGGTTCGTACTGCTGGACGTGGAGGACGGGCCGCTGGACGTGGAGGCGGTCGGCCGGGCGCTGGCCTTGGGCGAGGCGCAGGTCGCGGTGCGCTCGGGTGCGGTGTGGGTGCCGCGTCTGGTGCGTACGGCGGTGGCGCCGGTCGGGGAGGGGCGCGCTCCGGTGTTCGGGCCGGAGGGCACGGTGCTGGTCACCGGTGGTCTGAGCGGCCTGGGCGCGTTGGCGGCCAGGCATCTGGCGGCCACGTACCGGGTCGGGCGTCTGCTGCTGGTCAGCCGTCGCGGCGCTGAGGCGCCGGGGGCGGCCGAGCTGGTGGCCGAGCTGACGGAGCTGGGTGCGACGGTCGAGGTCGCGGCGTGCGACGTCGGTGACCGTGAGGCGCTGGCCGAGCTGATCGCGGGCATCCCGGCGGAGCGGTCGCTGAGCGGTGTGGTGCACGCGGCCGGTGTCCTGGACGACGGTGTGATCACCGCGCTGACGCCAGAGCGGCTGGACAAGGTGATGCGGCCCAAGGCCGAGGCGGCCTGGCACCTGCACGAGCTCACCCGGGAACTGGGCCTGTCGGCGTTCGTGCTGTTCTCCTCGGTGGCGGGGGCGCTGGGTGGTCCCGGGCAGGGCAACTACGCCGCGGCCAACGCCTTCCTCGACGCGCTCGCCGAGCACCGCGGGTCACAGGGGCTGGCGGGAACCTCGCTGGCCTGGGGCCTGTGGGCGATCGGCGGGATGGCCGAGGAGCTGACCGAGGCCGATGTGCGCCGCATGGAGCGCATGGGCCTGAAGCCGCTGTCGGCCGCGGACGGGCTGGCGCTGTTCGACGCCGCGCTGCGCCACGACCGGCCCGCGCTGGTCGCCGCCCGGTTCGTCCAGGCCAGGACTCCGGCTCGTACGGCACTGCCACGAGCGGGCGCCCCCAACGGTCTCGCGGGACGGCTCGCCGCGATGGAGCCCGCGGAACGCCGGTCGGTCCTCGCCGACCTGGTGTGCCAGGAAGCGGCGACGGTGCTCGGGCACGCCTCGAAGGAGGCCGTCCAGCCGGACCGCGCCTTCCAGGACCTCGGCTTCGACTCCCTCACCGCGGTCGAGTTCAAGAACAGGATCGGTACCGTCACCGGACTCCGGCTGCCGGCCACGCTGATCTTCGACTACCCGACCGCCAGAGCGGTGGCGGAGTACGTGGGGTCGGAGCTGACCGGCGCCGCGTCCGCGGCCACCTCGGTCACGACGTCCAGGACGCCGGTCGACGACGAGCCGATCGCGATCGTGGGCATGGCCTGCCGCTACCCGGGCGGCGTGCTGTCGCCCGAGGGACTGTGGGACCTGGTGGCCTCCGGTACGGACGCCATCTCCGAGTTCCCCGCCGACCGTGGCTGGGACATGGAGCGGATCTACAACCCGGACCCGGAGAGCAAGGACACCTCCTACGTGAAGCACGGCGGTTTCCTGTACGACGCCGCCGACTTCGACCCCGGCTTCTTCGGCATCTCGCCGCGCGAGGCGCTGACCATGGACCCGCAGCAGCGGTTGCTGCTGGAGGCGTCGTGGGAGGCGATGGAGCGGGCCGGTGTGAGCCCCGTCGAGCTGCGCGGCAGCCGCACGGGCGTGTTCGCCGGTTTGATGTACCACGACTACGGCCTCGGTACCCCCGCCTCGACCAGCGGCGGAAGCCTGGTGTCCGGCCGGGTCTCCTACACCTTCGGGTTCGAGGGACCCGCGATGACCCTGGACACCGCGTGCTCGTCGTCGCTGGTGGCGCTGCACCTGGCGGCGCAGGCACTGCGCTCGGGCGAGTGCGACCTGGCCCTCGCGGGCGGCGTCACGGTCATGTCGACACCGGGCACCTTCATCGAGTTCTCCCGGCAGCGCGGCCTGGCGCCCGACGGCCGGTGCAAGTCGTTCGGTGACACGGCGGACGGTACCGCCTGGGGCGAGGGTGTCGGTGTCCTGCTGGTCGAGCGGCTGTCGGACGCGCGTCGCAACGGTCACCGGGTCCTCGCGGTCGTACGAGGCAGCGCGGTCAACCAGGACGGCGCGAGCAACGGCCTGACCGCTCCGAACGGTCCCTCGCAGCAGCGGGTGATCCGCCAGGCGCTGGCGAACGCGGGGTTGTCGAGCGCGGATGTGGACGTGGTCGAGGCTCATGGCACCGGGACGGTGCTGGGGGATCCGATCGAGGCGCAGGCGCTGATCGCCACCTATGGCCAGGACCGTCCCGGGGACCGTCCGCTGTGGCTGGGGTCGCTGAAGTCGAACATCGGTCACACCCAGGCGGCGGCGGGTGTGGGTGGTGTGATCAAGATGGTGATGGCGATGCGGCACGGGACGCTGCCGCAGACGTTGCACGCCGAGGAGCGGTCGGGGCACATCGACTGGTCGGCGGGCACGGTGGAGTTGCTGACCGAGGCGCGTTCCTGGGACAGCGAGCGTCCGCGCCGGGCCGCGGTCTCCTCCTTCGGGATCAGCGGCACGAACGCACACGTGATCATCGAGCAGGGCCCGGTGTCGGAGCCGGAGCTCCCTGACGGTGGTGAGCTGCCGGTGACGCCGTGGCTGATCTCGGCCAAGACGCCGGAGGCGCTGCGGGGACAGGCTTCCCGGCTCGCCGACTGGGCGGAGACCCAGCCGGAACTGGACCCGGCCGATGCCGCCTGGACGCTGGCCACCGGCCGCGCACCGCTGGAGCAGCGTGCCGTGGTGGTGGGTGCCGACCGGTCTGAGTTGGTGGCGGGTCTGCGTGCGCTGGCCGACGGGACGACGGTGCTGGAGTCGGCCGGTGGTGGGCTGGCGATGTTGTTCGCCGGTCAGGGCAGCCAGCGGGTCGGGATGGGCCGCGAACTCGCGGAGACGTTCCCGGTGTTCGCCGAGGCGCTGGAGGAGATCTGCGCGCTGTTGCCGGGGTCGTTGCGGGAGACGATGTTCTCCGGTCCGGCGGAGGCACTGGCCGAGACGGGGACGACCCAGCCGGCGCTGTTCGCCTTCGAGGTTGCCCTCTACCGGTTACTGGCCTCGTTCGGTGTCACCCCGGATGTGCTGGTGGGTCACTCGGTCGGGGAGATCGCCGCCGCTCACGTGGCCGGGGTGCTCTCGCTGGCCGACGCCTGCTCCCTGGTCTCGGCCCGCGCCCGGTTGATGCAGGCGCTGCCGCAGGGCGGGGCGATGCTGGCCATCGCCGCCCCCGAGGCGGACATCCTTCCCCTGCTGGAAGGCCGCGAGGACGTGAGCGTCGCAGCGGTGAACGGCCCGGCGGCCGTGGTGATCTCCGGCAGCGAGAACGCGATAGAGGAGATCGCCCAGCAGGTCACCGCACGGACCCGGCGCCTGCGCGTCTCCCACGCCTTCCACTCGCCGCTGATGGAGCCGATGCTCGCCGAGTTCGAGCAGGTCGTCTCCGGGTTGACCTTCGCCGAGCCGACCATCCCTGTCGTCTCCAACGTGACGGGCCGACCGGCCGAGCCGGGCCTGCTCACCGACCCGGCGTACTGGGTGCGGCACGTCCGTGAGGCCGTGCGCTTCGCCGACGGGGTGACCGCCTGCCAGGCGGGCGTGTTCCTGGAGATCGGACCGGACGGGGTGCTCACCGGCCTGGCCCAGCAGAGCGTCGAGAACGGCGCCTTCGTTCCGGCCGTGCGCAAGGACCGCGACGAGGTCAGGACCCTGGTCGAGGCACTGGGACGGCTGCACACCCACGGCGTCACCGTCGACTGGAAGGCCATCCTCACCCCGAGAGCGCACCTCGACCTGCCGACGTACGCCTTCCAGCGTGACCGGTTCTGGATCCCGACGCTGAGCGAGGCCGGGGACATGGACGCGGCCGGCCTGGCGGCGATCGACCACCCGTTGCTCAGCGCGGTGACCGAGGTCGCCGGTGGCGAGTCGGTGGTCTTCAGCGGTCGCCTGTCGATCGCCACACAGCCGTGGCTCGCCGACCACATGGTCAATGGGACGCTCATCGTGCCGGGGACGGGGCTGGTGGAGCTGGCGGTCCGGGCAGGTGAGGAGCTGGGCTGCCCGCAGGTGCGGGAGCTGACGCTGCAGGCGCCGCTGGTGCTGGCGGCCGAGGGCGGCGTGAAGGTGCAGGTGCTGGTCGGCGCGCTCCAGGACTCGGGGACCAGGTCGGTGGCGATCCACTCCCGGGCCGACGACGCCGAGGACTGGACCCTGCACGCGCAGGGCGAGCTCGCCGAGAGCCTGGACGAGTCGGGCTTCGACGTGACGGTCTGGCCGCCCGCCGACGCGGTGACGGTGGCGGTGGAGGACCTGTACGAGCGCCTGGCCGAGATCGGCCTGGAGTACGGGCCCGTCTTCCAGGGACTGGCACGGGCATGGGTGCGACCCGGTGAGGTACTGGCCGAGATCGTGCTACCCGAGCAGGCGCACGCCGACGCGGCCCGCTTCGGGGTGCATCCGGCGCTGCTGGACGCGGCCCTGCACACCAGTGCCCTCGGTGATCTGCTGCCTACCGCGGAGCCGGGGCAGCCGTACCTGCCGTTCGCCTGGAACGGGGTGTCGGTCCACACGGCCGGTGCCACCTCCCTGCGCGTCCGGGCCACCAGGAACACCGACGCCGGAACCACCGGCGTCACGCTGAACATCGCCGACGGCGACGGCGTGCCCGTGGCCGACATCGAGGCACTCATCGTGCGTCCCCTGTCGACGGCCACCCCGAACACCGACATGAACTTCCTCCACCGGGTGACCTGGACGCCGCTTCCGTCCGGGCAGGCCGGGGCTGTGGAGTCGGCGGGGTCGGGGCTGGTCGATCTGGGTGAGGTGGTCGCGGAGGGTGCGGTGGTGCCCGAGGCGGTGGTGTACGAGGTCGTCTCGCCGGCGGTCGAGGTGCTGGGTGCGGTGCGTGAGTCGGCGGCCGAAGTGCTGGGTGTGGTGCGGGAGTGGCTGGCCGAGGAGAGGTTCGCCTCCTCGCGGCTGGTGGTGGTGACGCGGGGCGCGATGGCGGTCGCGGACGAGGCGCCGAATCCGGCGCAGGCGGCGGTGTGGGGTTTGGTGCGGGCGGCCGAGGCGGAGAACCCGGGCCGGTTCGTGCTGGTGGACGTGGACGCGGACGTGGACACCGGTGTGGAGGAGGCCCTGGAGGCGGTGGTGGCCTCGCAGGAGCCGGAGGCCGCGATCCGCGGGGGCGAGGTGTGGGTGCCCCGGTTGGCGCGCGCGGTCACGCCGGACGACGGGCGCCTGGAGTTCGGGCCGGAGGCCACGGTGCTGGTCACCGGAGGCACCGGAGGTCTGGGCGCGCTGGTGGCCAGGCATCTGGCGGCCACGTACCAGGTCAGGCATCTGCTGCTGGCCAGCAGGCGCGGTGAGCAGGCCCCGGGCGTCGCGGACCTGGTGGCGGAACTGTGGGAGCTGGGCGCCACGGTCAAGGTCGTGGCGTGTGATGTGGGTGATCGTGAGGCGCTGGCCGAGCTGATCGCGGGCGTTCCGGAGGAGTATCCGCTCAAGGGTGTGGTGCACGCGGCCGGGGTGGCCGACAACGGCCTGGTGGGTTCGCTGACCGCGGAGCGGCTGGACGGGGTGCTGGGGGCGAAGGCGGACGCGGCGTGGCATCTGCACGAGCTGACGGCGGATCTGGATCTGTCGGCGTTCGTGTTGTTCTCCTCGGCCGGTGGGTTGGTGCTGGCGGCCGGTCAGGGTAGTTACGCGGCGGCGAACGTGTTCCTGGACGCGCTGGCGGCCAGGCGGCGGGCACAGGGGCTGGTGGCCACGTCGCTGGCGTATGGGTTGTGGGATGCCGACACCGGGTTGAGCGGCTGGTTGAGCGAGGCGGACCGGGAGCGGATGCGCCGTCAGGGCCTGCCGGCGTTGTCGGTGGCCGAGGGGCTGGCCTCCTTCGATGCGGGTCTGGTGTCGGAGGCGGCGACGTTGGTGCCGTTGCGGGTGGATGCGGTGGCGTTGCGGTCGCGGGGTGAGGGGTTGCCGGCGTTGCTGCGGGGCCTGGTGCGCGCCCCGGTGCGGCGGGCGGTGCGCTCGGGTGGGTCGGCGCTGGTGCGGCGGCTGGCCGGGGTTCAGGAGGAGGGGAGGCGCCGTGAGGTGGTGCTGGAGGTGGTCCGCCAGGAGGTGGCCACCGTGCTGGGACACGCCTCGGCGAGCGCGGTGCAGCCGGATCGGGCTTTCCAGGAGCTGGGCTTCGACTCGCTGACCGCGGTCGAGCTGCGCAACCGGTTGATGGCGGCCTCGGGGCTGCGACTGCCCGCCACCCTCGTCTTCGACTACCCCACCGCCGAAGCGGTCGCCGACCACCTGGTGGCCGAGCTCGGCGGGGCCACCTCGGCGGCCGGTGCGGGCACCGTGGCCAGGACGGCGGCGGTCGACGACGAGCCGATCGCGATCGTGGGAATGGCCTGCCGCTATCCCGGCGGGGTCTCCTCACCTGAAGAGCTGTGGGAGCTGGTGTCGGCCGGTACGGACGCCATCGGCGAGTTCCCTGCCGACCGCGGCTGGGACCTGGACAAGGTATACAACCCGGACCCCGACGCCCACGGCACCTCCTACGTGCGTCACGGCGGGTTCCTGGGAGAGGCCGGTGACTTCGACCCCGGCTTCTTCGGGATCTCGCCGCGCGAGGCCCTCGCGATGGACCCGCAGCAGCGGTTGCTGCTGGAGACCTCGTGGGAGGCGGTCGAGCGGGCCGGCATCCGCCTGAACCACCTGCGAGGAAGCCGCACGGGCGTGTTCACCGGCGTGATGTACCACGACTACATCTCCCAGCTCACCTCCATACCGGAGGAGCTGGAGGGCCTGATCGGCACCGGCAACTCCGGCAGCGTCGCCTCCGGGCGGGTGTCGTACACCTTCGGGTTCGAGGGTCCGGCCGTCACCGTCGATACGGCGTGCTCGTCGTCGCTGGTGGCGCTGCACCTGGCGGTGCAGGCGCTGCGCAACGGCGAGTGCGACCTGGCCCTCGCCGGTGGCGTGACGGTGATGGCGACCCCGGGCACGTTCGTCGAGTTCTGCCGGCAGGGCGCCCTGTCCGTCGACGGCCGGTGCAAGGCGTTCTCGGCGGGCGCGGACGGCGCGGGCTGGAGCGAGGGCGTGGGCATACTGCTCGTCGAGCGGCTGTCGGACGCCCGTCGCAACGGCCACCGGGTCCTCGCGGTCGTACGGGGCAGCGCGGTCAACCAGGACGGCGCGAGCAACGGCCTGACGGCTCCCAACGGTCCCTCGCAGCAGCGGGTGATCCGCCAGGCGCTGTCCAACGCGGGGCTGTCGCCCACGGACGTGGACGTGGTCGAGGCGCACGGCACCGGGACGCCGCTCGGCGACCCGATCGAGGCGCAGGCGCTGATGGCCACCTACGGCCAGGACCGTCCCGAGGACCGGCCCGTCTGGCTCGGCTCCATCAAGTCGAACATCGGCCACGCCCAGGCCGCCGCGGGTGCCGCCGGGGTCATCAAGATGGTGATGGCCATGCGGCACGGCGTACTGCCGAGGACGCTGCACGCGGACGAGCCGAGCCCGCACGTGGACTGGTCGGCCGGCGCCGTGGAACTGCTGACCGAGGCCCGCTCGTGGAACCCCGAGGATCACCCGCGCCGGGCCGCGGTCTCCTCCTTCGGGGTCAGCGGCACGAACGCGCACGTGGTGCTGGAGGAGGCCCCCGCCCTGGAGGAGGCCGAGGCCGAGGCGCCCGTCGAGGTGCCGGTGGTGCCGTGGGTGCTGTCGGCGAAGACGGGCGAGGCGCTCCGGGCGCAGGCCCAGCGGCTCGGGGCGTGGGTGGAGGCGGGAACCGATACCGACGTCGACGTGGCCCACTCCCTGGCGTCCTCCAGGTCGGTGTTCGACCACCGCGCGGTGGTCGTGGGCGCGGACAGGGGTGAGCTTCTCGCCGGTACGGCGACGCTGGCCTCGGGCGGCGTCAGCGCCGGAGTGGTGACCGGTGCGCCCGGCTCGGCGGGCAAGACGGTGTTCGTCTTCCCCGGTCAGGGTTCGCAGTGGCTGGGGATGGGGGTGGAGTTGCTGGAGTCGTCGGCGGTGTTCGCGGCGCGGATGGCGGAGTGTGAGGTGGCGCTGTCGGAGTTCGTGGACTGGTCGCTGACCGGCGTTCTGCGCGCCGAGGAAGGGCAGCCGGGGTTCGATCGGGTGGACGTGGTCCAGCCGGTGTTGTGGGCGATGATGGTCTCCCTCGCTCAGGTGTGGCAGTCGCTCGGGGTGGCGCCCTCGGCGGTGGTGGGTCATTCCCAGGGTGAGATCGCGGCCGCGGTGGTGGCGGGGGCGTTGTCGCTGGAGGACGGCGCGCGGGTGGTGGCGTTGCGCAGCCGGGCGATCGTCGCGCTCGCGGGTCAGGGCGGGATGGTGTCGGTGCCGTTGCCGTCGGAGCGGGTGGCCGAGCGGTTGGCGGCGTTGAACGGCCGGGTGTCGGTGGCGGCGGTCAACGGCCCGGCCTCCACGGTGATCTCCGGTGAGGTGAACGCGCTGGAGGAGCTCCTCGCCGAGTACGAGGCGGCCGGGGTGCGGGCCAAGCGGATCGAGGTGGACTACGCCTCGCACTCGGCGTACGTCACGGCGATCGAGGACGAGCTGGCCGGGTTGCTGGCGCCGGTGGCGCCGCGCATCGGCCACACGCCGTGGTACTCGACGGTGCGGGGGTGCTGGCTGGAGGGTGTGGAGGCCGGTGGCGCGTACTGGTACGAGAACCTGCGCGAGACGGTGGGGTTCGGTCCGGCGGTGGAGGCGCTGGCGGGTGAGGGTCATCGGTTCTTCGTGGAGTGCAGCGCGCATCCGGTGTTGCGGATCGGGGTGCTGGAGAGTGTGGAGGCGGCCGGGGTCGCGGACGCCTGTGTGGTGGTGGGCTCGTTGCGGCGTGATGACGGTGGGTTGCGCCGGTTGTGGACGAGCGCGGCCGAGGTGTGGGTACGCGGCGGTGACGTCGACTGGGAGGCGGCCCTCGCCCCGGCCCGGCCCGGCGTCGTCGACCTGCCGACCTACGCCTTCCAGCACCGGCGCTACTGGCTGCTGGAGACGGGCGGCGCGGGCGACGCGGAGAGCCTCGGCCTCTGGGCCACCGGGCACCCGCTGCTCGGCGCGTCCACCGGGCTCGCGGAGAGCGGGGCGGCGGTGCTCACCGGACGCGTGTCGATCGCCACTCACCCCTGGCTCGCCGACCACGCGGTCAACGGGCAGGTGCTGCTGCCCGGGACCGGTCTCGTGGAGCTGGCCGTACGGGCGGGCGACGAGGTCGGCTGCGACCTGCTGGAGGAGCTGACGCTGCAGGCGCCGCTCTTCCTGCCCGAGCGCGGAGCCGTCCAGCTCCAGGTGGCCGTCGGCGCTCCCGGCGAGGACGGACGCAGGCAGGTGGGCATCTACTCCCGGACGCACGACGCGCAGGATGAGCCCTGGACCCAGAACGCCGCGGGAGTGCTGGCCCGCGTCGGCGTCGTCGCCCCGGAGGCCGAGGAGACCTGGCCCCCGGAGGGCGCGCGGGCCGTCGGCCTGGACGGGTTGTACGACGACTTCGCCGCCATCGGCCTGGGCTACGGTCCCTCGTTCCGCGGGCTGCAGGCCGCGTGGCGCAAGGGCGACGAGGTCTTCGCCGAGCTGGCGCTGCCCGAGGACATGACACGGGACGCCGCCAGGTTCGGGCTGCACCCCGCGCTGTTCGACGTCGCCCTGCACGCCACCGCCCTCGGCGAGTTCGCGACCGGCTCCGAGCCGGGCCGGCCCTCGCTGCCGTTCGCCTGGAACGGGGTGGCGCTGCACGCCTCCGGGGCCACGAAGCTCCGCATCAGGATCTCGCTGCTCGCCCAGGGCGGGGTCTCGCTCAAGCTGATGGACACCGCGGGCCTGCCGGTGGCGACGGTCGCGTCGCTGGCCGTACGCCCGGTCTCCGCCGGCCCGCCGGAGGTCGGCCGCACCGCGGGGCTCAGGAACAAGCTGTTCCACGTCGAGTGGAGCGAGGCCCCGGCCGCTTCCGTGCGGGCCCCCGGGTGGACGGTGGCGGACTCGCTGGAAGGCTCCTTGGAAGGTGACGTCGCGGAGTGTGTGCTGGTCGAGGTGTCGGCCGGAGTGCACCGGGCGCTGGGTCTGGTGCGGGGCTGGCTGGCGGAGGAGCGGTTCGCCTCCTCGCGGCTGGTGCTGGTGACCCGGGGTGCGATGGCCGTCGCGGACGAGACGCCGGATCCGGCGCAGGCGGCGGTGTGGGGCCTGGTACGGGCGGCGCAGACGGAACAGCCGGGCCGGTTCGTACTGCTGGACGTGGAGGACGGGCCGCTGGACGTGGAGGCGGTCGGCCGGGCGCTGGCCTCGGGCGAGGCGCAGGTCGCGGTGCGCTCGGGCGCGGTGTGGGTGCCGCGTCTGGTGCGTACGGCGGTGGCGCCGGTCGAGGAGGATCGCGTCCCCGTGTTCGGGCCGGAGGGCACGGTGCTGGTCACCGGCGGTCTGAGCGGCCTGGGCGCGCTGGTGGCCAGGCATCTGGCGGCCACGTACCGGGTCGGGCACCTGTTGCTGACCAGCCGTCGCGGCGCTGAGGCGCCGGGGGCGGCTGAGCTGGTGGCCGAGCTGACGGAGCTGGGTGCGACGGTCGAGGTCGCGGCGTGCGACGTCGGTGACCGTGAGGCGCTGGCCGAGCTGATCGCGGGCATCCCGGCGGAGCACCCGCTGAGCGGTGTGGTGCACGCGGCCGGTGTCCTGGACGACGGTGTGATCACCGCGCTGACGCCAGAGCGGCTGGACAAGGTGATGCGGCCCAAGGCCGAGGCGGCCTGGCACCTGCACGAGCTCACCCGGCACCTCGACCTGTCCGCGTTCGTCCTCTTCTCCTCGATGGCCGGGGTGCTGGGCGGTCCCGGGCAGGGCAACTACGCCGCGGCCAACGCCTTCCTCGACGCGCTCGCCGAGCACCGCGGGTCACAGGGGCTGGCGGGCACCTCGCTGGCCTGGGGCCTGTGGCGCGAGGGCGGGCTGGCCGACCTGGACGAGGCCGACCTGCGGCGCCTCGCGCGCTCCGGCGTCGACCCGCTCACCGCCGAGGACGGCCTCACCCTCTTCGACGCCGCGCTCGACACGGGACGGGCCACGCTGCTCCCGGCCCAGCTCAACTTCAAGATCCTCGGCGCCCAGGCCGACTCGCTGCCACCGCTGCTGCGCGGCCTGGTGTCCGCCCCGGCCAGGCGGGTGGCGACGGCGGCCTCCGAGGCGGCGGCCACCCTGAAGCAGCGGCTGGCGAGCCTGCCCCCGGCCGGGCAGCGGGCCGTCCTGGAGGACCTGGTACGCGACCAGCTGGCCGTGGTCCTCGGCTTCGCCGACACCTCCGCGCTCGACGACGGCGTCTCCTTCCAGGAGCTCGGCTTCGACTCGCTGATGGCGGTGGAGTTCCGCAACCGGCTCGGCCAGGTCACCGGCATGCGGCTGCCGGCCACGCTGATCTTCGACTACCCGACCCAGGCGACGCTCGTCCCGTTCCTGTCCGGCGAGCTGCTCGGCAGGCGGGAGGTCGCGGTAGCGACGCGGGTCACGGCCGGGGACGACGAGCCCATCGCGATCGTCGGCATGGCCTGCCGCTACCCGGGCGGGGTCGAGTCGCCGGAGGACATGTGGCGGCTCGTGGCCCAGGCGGGCGACGCGGTCGGCGAGTTCCCCACGGACCGGGGCTGGGACCTGGAGAGGCTGTACGACCCGGACCCCGGCAACCACGGCACCTCCTACGCCCGGCACGGCGGTTTCCTCTACGACGTCGCCGACTTCGACCCCGGCTTCTTCGGGATCAGCCCGCGCGAGGCCGTCGCGATGGACCCGCAGCAGCGCCTGCTGCTGGAGAGCTCCTGGCAGGCGATCGAGCGCGCGGGAATCGACCCGCACGGGCTGCGCGGCAGCCGTACGGGCGTGTTCGCCGGTGTGATGTACCACGACTACGCGAGCCAGCTCACCTCCATACCGGAGGAGCTGGAGGGCCTGATCGGCACCGGCAACTCGGGCAGCGTCGCCTCGGGCCGGGTCTCCTACACCTTCGGGTTCGAGGGGCCCGCGATGACCGTGGACACCGCGTGCTCGTCGTCGCTGGTCGCGCTGCACCTGGCGGCGCAGGCACTGCGCTCGGGCGACTGCGACCTCGCCCTCGCGGGTGGCGTGACGGTGATGGCCACCCCGTGGACGTTCATCGAGTTCGCCCGGCAGCGCAACCTCTCGCCGGACGGCCGCTGCCGGGCGTTCGCCCAGGCGGAGGGCGGCGTCGGTCTCTCGGAGGGCGTGGGCATGCTGCTCGTCGAACGGCTGTCGGACGCGCGGCGCAACGGCCACCGGGTCCTCGCCGTCCTGCGGGGCAGCGCGGTCAACCAGGACGGCGCGAGCAACGGCCTGACCGCGCCGAACGGTCCCTCGCAGCAGCGGGTGATCCGCCAGGCCCTGTCCAACGCCGGGCTGTCGAGCGCGGACGTCGACCTCGTCGAGGCGCACGGCACCGGGACGGTGCTGGGCGACCCGATCGAGGCGCAGGCGCTCATCGCCACCTACGGCCAGGACCGGCCGGAGGACCGTCCGCTGTGGCTGGGTTCCATCAAGTCGAACATCGGCCACGCGCAGGCGGCAGCCGGTGTGGCCGGTGTGATCAAGATGGTGATGGCCCTGCGCAACGGCGTCATGCCGCAGACCCTGCACGCCGAGGAGCGGTCGGAGCACATCGACTGGTCCGCGGGCGCGGTGGAACTGCTGACCGAGGCCCGTCCCTGGGAGGTGCACGACCGCCCGCGCCGGGCCGCCGTCTCCTCCTTCGGGATCAGCGGCACGAACGCGCACGTCGTCCTGGAGGAGTCCCCGGCCGAGCCGGACAGGGAGCCGGGCGAGGCACTGCCCGCCGTCCCGCTGCTGCTCTCCGGGAAGTCGACGGCGGCGCTGCGGGCCCAGGCGCGGCACCTCAGGTCCTGGATGCTGGCGCGGCCGGAGCTGGACGTGGCGGACGCGGGCTGGTCGCTCGCGACGGGCCGGGCGCTGCTGGAGCAGCGCGCGGCGGTGGTCGGCGCGGACCGCGCCGGGCTGCTGGAGGCGCTGTCGGCGCTGGCCGAGGGCGAGCCGGGCGAGTCGGTGGTCGAGTCCGGGCCGGTACACGGGCGGGCCAGGCTGGCGATGCTGTTCGCCGGTCAGGGCAGCCAGCGGGTGGGCATGGGCCGCGAGCTGGCTTCCGCCTTCCCGGTGTTCGCCGAGGCGCTGGACGAGATCTGCGCGCTGCTGCCGCACCCCGTACGCCAGGTGATGTTCTCCGATCCCGACGGCGTGCTGGCCGAGACGGGGATGACCCAGCCGGCGCTGTTCGCCTTCGAGGTCGCCCTCCACCGGCTGCTGGCCTCCTTCGGCGTCACCCCGGACGTGCTGGTCGGCCACTCGGTGGGAGAGATCGCGGCCGCCCACGTGGCGGGGGTGCTCTCGCTGGCCGACGCCTGCACGCTGGTCTCGGCCCGCGCCCGGCTGATGCAGGCGCTGCCGGAAGGCGGGGCGATGCTGGCGATCGCCGCCCCCGAGGCGGACGTCCTTCCCCTGCTGGAGGGCCGTTCGGATGTGGGCGTCGCCGCGGTGAACGGGCCCGAGGCCGTGGTGATCTCCGGTGCCGAGAACGCGGTGGACGAGATCGCGGCGCTGGTGAGTGCCCGCACTCGCAGGCTGCGGGTCTCGCACGCGTTCCACTCGCCGCTGATGGAGCCGATGCTGGCCGAGTTCGAGCAGATCGTCTCCGGGTTGACCTTCGCCGAGCCGGCCATCCCCGTCGTCTCCAACGTGACGGGCCGACCGGCCGAGCCGGGACTGCTCACCGACCCGCGCTACTGGGTGCGGCACGTGCGCGAGGCCGTGCGCTTCGCCGACGGGGTGACCGCCTGCCAGGCGAACGTGTTCGTGGAGGTCGGGCCGGACGCCACCCTGACCGCGCTGGCGCAGCAGAGCGTGCACGACGGGGCGTTCGTCGCGACCGCGCGCAAGGACCGCGACGAGGCCCGGACCCTGGTCAGGGCCCTGGCACAGTTGCAGGTCCGTGGCGTCGCCGTCGACTGGGACACCTTCTTCGCCCCCGCCCGGCCGGCGCGCGCCGACCTGCCGACGTACGCCTTCCAGCGCGAGCGGTTCTGGGTGGCGGCACAGGCCGGGGCCGGGAACATGGACGCGGCCGGTCTGGGCGCGATCGACCACCCGTTGCTGAGTGCGGTGACCGAGGTCGCCGGTGGCGAGTCGGTGGTCTTCAGCGGTCGCCTGTCGATCGCCACGCAGCCGTGGCTCGCCGACCACGTGATCAACGAGACGCCCGTCGTGCCGGGAACCGCCCTGGTGGAGCTGGCGGGCCGGGCGGGCGAGGAGCTGGGCTGCCCGCAGGTACGGGAGCTGACATTGCAGGCGCCGCTGGTGCTGGCGGCCGAGGGCGGCGTACGGGTGCAGGTGCTGGTCGGCGCGCTCCAGGAGTCGGGGACGCGGTCGGTGGCGATCCACTCCCGGGCCGACGACGCCGAGGACTGGACCCTGCACGCGCAAGGTGAGCTCGCCGAGCGCCTGGACGAGCCGGGCTTCGACGTGACGGTCTGGCCGCCCGCCGACGCGGTCGCGGTCGCGGTGGAGGACCTGTACGAGCGCCTGGCCGAGATCGGCCTGGAGTACGGGCCCGTCTTCCAGGGGCTGGCGCGGGCGTGGGTGCGACCCGGTGAGGTGCTGGCCGAGATCGTGCTGCCCGAGCAGGCGCACGCCGACGCGGCCCGCTTCGGGGTGCACCCCGCGCTGCTGGACGCGGCCCTGCACGCCGGCGCCCTCGGCGACCTGATGCCCGCCCCCGAGCCGGGGCGGCCCTACCTGCCGTTCGCCTGGAACGGGGTGTCGGTCCACACGGTCGGCGCCACCTCCCTGCGCGTCCGGGCCACCAGGAAGGCCGACGCCAACGTCGGGAGCGTCGGCATCGCGCTGAACATCGCCGACGGCAGCGGCGTGCCGGTGGCCGACATCGAGACGCTCACGCTGCGGGCCCTGTCCACGGCCGGCCTGGGCAACACCGCCGGGCAGAACCTGTACCGCCTCGAGTGGAGCGTCGCTCCGGCCGCTTCCGCCTCGGCGGAGGTCCCCGGATGGACGACAACGGACTCGCTGGAGGGCTCCTTGGAGGGTGACGTCGCGGAGTGTGTGCTGGTCGAGGTGTCGGCCGGGGTGCACCGGGCGCTGGGTCTGGTGCGGGGCTGGCTGGCGGAGGAGCGGTTCGCCTCCTCGCGGCTGGTGCTGGTGACCCGGGGCGCGGTGGCGGTGGCCGAGGTCGAGGACGTGGACCCGGCGCAGGCCGCGGTCTGGGGTCTGGTGCGGGCGGCGCAGGCCGAACAGCCCGGTCGCTTCACGCTGCTGGACCTGGGCACGGACCCCCTCGACGAGAACACGGTCGGCCGGGCGCTGGCCTCGGGCGAGGCGCAGGTCGCGGTGCGCTCGGGCGCGCTGTGGTCGCCGCGCCTGGCACGGGCGGCCGTACCGGAGTACGAGCGGCTGGAGTTCGGGCCGGAGTCCACGGTGCTGGTCACCGGTGGTCTGAGCGGGCTGGGCGCGGTGGTGGCCAGGCACCTGGCGGCCACGTACCGGGTCGGGCGTCTGCTGCTGGTCAGCCGTCGCGGCGCTGAGGCGCCGGGGGCGGCCGAGCTGGTGGCCGAGCTGACGGAGCTGGGCACCTCGGTCGAGGTCGCGGCCTGCGACGTCGGTGACCGTGAGGCGCTGGCCGAGCTGATCGCGGGCATCCCGGCGGAGCGGCCGCTGAGCGGTGTGGTGCACGCGGCCGGTGTCCTGGACGACGGTGTGATCACCGCGCTGACGCCAGAGCGGCTGGACAAGGTGATGCGGCCCAAGGCCGAGGCGGCCTGGCACCTGCACGAGCTCACCCGGCACCTCGACCTGTCGGCGTTCGTCCTCTTCTCCTCCCTCTCCGGGGTGCTCGGCGGCGCCGGGCAGAGCAACTACGCCGCGGCCAACGCCTTCCTCGACGCGCTCGCCGAGCACCGCAGGTCACAGGGACTGGCGGGAACCTCGCTGGCCTGGGGCCTGTGGGAGAGCGGCGGGATGGCGGAGGACCTGACCGAGGCCGACGTGCGCCGCATGGAGCGCATGGGCCTGAAGCCGCTCCCGGTGGCGGACGGGCTGGCCCTGTTCGACGCCGGCCTGAACCACGACCTCCCGGCGCTGGTCGCCGCCCGGTTCGTCCAGGCCAGGACCACGGCCCGGACGGCACTGCCCCGGGCGGGCGCCCTGCACGGGCTCACCGAACGGCTCGCCGCGATGGAGCCCGCGGAGCGCCGGACGGCGCTGTCGGACCTCGTCCGCGGCCAGGCGGCGATGGTCCTCGGCTTCGGCGACGCCTCGGCGATCGAGCCCCAGCGCCAGTTCCAGGACCTGGGCTTCGACTCCCTCACCGCGGTCGAGTTCAGGAACAGGCTCAGCACCGTCACCGGGCTCCGGCTGCCGGCCACGCTGGTCTTCGACTATCCGACCTCGATCGAGCTGATCGACTACCTGGTGAACCACTTCGACGGGGCGGAGGACGAGGAGGCGCAGACCCTGCGGCTCTTCGCCGAGATCGAGAAGATCGAGAACACCGTGACCGGGCTGGCGGAGGAGAGCATCGCCCGCAACCGGCTGGTCGCCCGCCTCAAGGACTTCCTGACGGGCCTCAACGGCGCCGGCACGGCCGAGCACTTCGAGGCGGCCACCGACGACGAGATGTTCGCCTTCATCGACAACGAGCTTGAAGTCTCCTGACCTGTGCGCTTCCGCTGCGCTTCTGCTGAGAAGGAATATCCGAGATGGCAAACGAGGACAAGCTCAGGGACTACCTGAAGCGGGTTACGGCCGACCTCCAGCAAACCCGTCGGCAGCTGCACGAGATCGAGGGCCGCGACCGCGAGCCCATCGCGATCGTCGGCATGAGCTGCCGCTACCCGGGCGGGGCCACCTCGCCCGAGGAGCTGTGGCGGCTGGTCGCCGAGGGCGGTGACGGGATCTCCGAGTTCCCCGCCGACCGCGGCTGGCGAGAGGACCTGTACCACCCCGACCCGGACAACCCCGGCACGACCACCGCCAGGCACGGCGGTTTCCTCTACGACGCCGCCGACTTCGACGCGGGGTTCTTCGCCATCTCCCCGCGCGAGGCCCTGGGGACCGACCCGCAGCAGCGGCTGTTCCTGGAGACGTGCTGGGAGACCTTCGAGAACGCGGGCATCGACCCGGTCTCGGTGCGGGGCAGCCGCACCGGGGTCTACGCCGGGGTCATGTACCACGACTACTTCCGCGCGGAGGCGCTCGGCAGCGTCACCTCGGGCCGGGTCGCCTACGCCCTGGACCTGGAGGGCCCGGCCGTCTCGGTCGACACGGCGTGCTCGTCGTCACTGGTGGCGCTGCACCTGGCGGTGCACGCCCTGCGCAGGGGCGAGTGCTCGCTGGCGCTCGCCGGCGGCGTCACGGTGATGGCGACGCCGAACACGTTCATCGAGTTCTCCCAGCAGCGGGGCCTGTCCGGTGACGGCAGGTGCAAGTCGTTCGCCACCGCGGCCAACGGCACCGGGTGGGGCGAGGGCGTGGGCGTGCTGCTGCTCGAACGCCTCTCGGACGCCACGGCGAACGGGCACGACGTGCTCGCGGTCATCCGCGGCAGCGCGGTCAACCAGGACGGCGCCAGCAACGGCCTCTCGGCGCCGAACGGCCCCTCCCAGGTCCGGGTGATCAGGGAGGCGCTGGCCGACGCGGGCCTGTCGCCCTCGCAGGTCGACGCGGTGGAGGGGCACGGGACCGGCACCGTCCTGGGCGACCCGATCGAGGCGCAGGCGCTCATCACCGCCTACGGCCAGGACCGGGCCCCCGGCAGGCCGCTCTGGCTGGGCTCGCTGAAGTCGAACATCGGCCACACCCAGGCCGCCGCGGGCGTCGGCGGCGTCATCAAGATGGTGATGGCGCTGCGGAACGGCGTACTGCCCAGGACGCTGCACGTGGACGAGCCGACCGAGCACGTGGACTGGTCGGCGGGCGCCGTCGAGCTGCTCACCGAGGCCCGCCCCTGGGAGCGCGAGGAGGCGCCCCGCCGGGCGGCCGTCTCGGCCTTCGGGTTCAGCGGCACCAACGCCCACATGATCATCGAGGAGACGCCGGTCCGGCCCGAGGAGGCCGAGCCGGAGAGGCTGCCGCTCGCGCTGGTGCCCTGGGTGGTCTCCGCCAGGGACGAGCAGGCGCTCGCGGCGCAGGCCGGCCGGCTCCACACGTGGGCCGCCTCGAACGAGGACCTGCCGGTGGCGGACGTGGGCTGGTCCCTGGCGACCGGCCGGGCCGTGCTGGACCGGCGCGCGGTGGTCGTGGGGGCGGACCGGGCCGAGCTGCTGGCCGGCCTCCAGGCCCTCGCGGAGGACGCGCCCCTGCCGGGAACCGTCACGGGGACCGGGACGGGCGGGCAGCTCGCCTTCCTGTTCGCGGGCCAGGGCAGCCAGCGGGTGGGCATGGGCGCCACCCTGGCGGAGGCGTTCCCGGTGTTCGCCGACGCGCTGGAGGAGGTATGCAAGGTCCTCGACCCGATGCTGCCGCACCCGGTGCGCGAGGCGATGTTCTCCGGCCCGGAGGAGGTGCTGGCCGAGACGGGGATGACCCAGCCGGCGCTGTTCGCCTTCGAGGTCGCCCTGTACCGGCTGCTCACCTCGCTCGGCGTCACCCCGGAGGTGCTGGTCGGGCACTCGGTCGGGGAGATCGCCGCCGCCCACGTGGCCGGGGTGCTCTCGCTGCCCGACGCCTGCGCGCTGGTCTCCGAGCGGGCGCGGCTGATGCAGGCGCTGCCCTCCGGCGGGGCGATGCTGGCCATCGCCGCCCCCGAGGCCGAGGTGCTGCCGCTGCTGGAGGGGCGCGACGTCGGCATAGCGGCGGTCAACGGCCCGGAGGCCGTGGTGATCTCCGGCGGCGAGGCCGCGATCGAGGAGGTCGCCGCGCTGGTGAGCGCCCGCACCCGCAGGCTGCGGGTCTCGCACGCCTTCCACTCGCCGCTGGTCGAGCCGATGCTGGAGGAGTTCCGCCGGGTCGCCGAATCGCTCACCTACCACGAGCCGGCGGTGCCGATCATCTCCGACGTCACCGGCGAGCGCGCCCGGCCGGGACAGCTGACCGACCCCGGCTACTGGGTGGACCACGTACGGCAGGCGGTCCGCTTCTCCGACGCCGTCACCGCCGCCCGCGCCGACGGCGCCACGGTGTTCGTCGAGATCGGCCCCGACGCCGTCCTGACCAGCCTCGCCAGGCAGGTCCTCGACGGTGACGACGCCGTCGCCTTCGTACCGGCCGGACGCAGGGACCGTGACGAGGCGCGAGCGCTCGTCGAGGCCCTCGGCCACCTGCACAACAGGGGCCTGGCCATCGACTGGGACGCCTACTTCGCCGACGCCTGCCCCCGGCGCGTCGACCTGCCCACCTACGCCTTCCAGCGCAAGCGCTTCTGGTTCATGCCGGGCAACGCCGCGCCCGAGCAGGCGGCCGACGCCGCCGCCGACCCCGAGTTCTGGTCGGCCGTGGAGCGCGAGGACGTGGCCGCGCTCGCCGCGACACTGGACATCGAGGACGGCTCGCCGCTCGCCGCCGTGCTGCCCGCGCTGTCGTCGTGGCGGCGCCGCAGGCGCGAGCAGGACGTGCTGGACTCCTGGCGCTACCGCGTGACCTGGGAACCCGTCACCCTGCCGGACGCCGGGCCGTCCTCGCTGTCCGGCACCTGGCTGATCGCGGTCCCGGCGGCGCGCGCCGCCGACGACTCGGTGCTCTCCGTCGCCGAGGCCCTGGAGCGGCACGGCGCCAGGCCCGAGGTGGTCGCGCTGGGCGACGAGATGCCATTTCACGGTGAGGCCGCCCCCGCGGGCGTGCTCTCCCTGCACTGCGACCCGGCCCGGATCCTCTCGCTGATCCAGGCCACGGACGGCGTGGACGCGCCGCTGTGGATCGGCACCGACGGCGGCGAGGGCGTGAGCCGCGCCGACGCCGTCCGCGACCCCGTCCAGGGCGCGGTGGCCGGGCTCGCCCGCGTCCTCGGCCTGGAACACCCCGGCCGCGCGGGCGGCGTCGTCGACCTTCCGGAGACCCTCGACACCCGTGTCCTCGACCGCCTGGTGAGCGTGCTCGCCGGAGCCGGGGAGGAGGACCAGCTGGCCGTCCGCGCCTCCGGTACCTTCGCCAGGAGGCTGACCAGGGCGCCCAGGAAGCGGCAGGCCCCGGCAGAGCGTTGGCGGGCGCGCGGCACCGCCCTGATCACCGGCGGCACCGGCGGCCTGGGCGCGCACGTGGCGCGCATGCTCGCCCGCGACGGCGTCGAGCACCTGCTCCTCACCAGCAGGCGCGGCGCGGACGCCCCCGGCGTCCCGGAGCTCGTGGCCGAGCTGGAGGGGCTGGGCGCGCGGGTCACGGTCGCCGCGTGCGACGTGGCCGACCGCGACGCGCTCGCCGCCCTGGCCGGAGAGGCCGAGGCGGGCGGCGACCCCATCAGATCGGTCTTCCACACGGCCGGAGTCCCGCACATCCAGCCGCTGCGCGACCTCGGCCCCGACGAGCTCGCCCTGGCCACCCAGGCCAAGATCACCGGCGCCGCCCATCTGGACGAGCTCTTCGCCGGCCCGCTCGACGCCTTCGTGCTGTTCTCCTCCGGCGCCGGCGTCTGGGGCGGCACCCACAACGGGGCCTACGCCGCGGGCAATGCGTTCCTCGACGCGCTCGCCGCCCACCGCCGCGCCCGCGGCCTTCCCGCGACCGCGATCGCCTGGGGCTTCTGGGACGCCGCGGGCGGCGGGATGACCACGTTGCTCGGCGAGGACGACGCCCGCAGGAGCGGCATCCGCTACATGGACCCGCTCACGGCCGTCGAGGGACTCCGGCAGGCGCTGGACGACGACGAGACCAACCTGGTGATCGCGGACATCGACTGGCCGCGCTTCGCCCCGCTCTTCAGCGTCGCCCGCCGCCGCCCCCTGCTGGAGGGCGTCCCCGAGGCCGTCGAGGTGCTCGGCACCGGCGCCGAGACCGGCGGCGAGGTGTCCGAGACGGGCGCCCAGCTGGCCCGGCTCAGCCCGCAGGACCAGACCCGCCTCCTGGTCGCCCAGGTCCGCAAGGAGGTGGCCGGCGTGCTCGGCTACGCGGACCCGGCCGAGGTCGGCGTCGACCGGGCCTTCCGCGACCTCGGCTTCGACTCCGTCACGGCCGTCGAACTGCGCGGCAAGCTCAACCTCGCCCTCGGCATCCGCCTGCCGGCCACCGTGGTCTTCGACTACCCGAACGTGAAGGCGCTCGCGGAGCTGGCCAGGACCGAGATTCTGGGCGTCCAGGAGGACGTCACGGCCGCCGGGGCGGTTCGCGGCGACGCGTCCGACGACCCGATCGTGATCGTCGGGATGAGCTGCCGCACCCCGGGCGGGGTGAACGGCCCCGACGACCTCTGGCGGCTGGTCGCCGAGGGCGGGGACGCCATCTCCCGGCTGCCCGGCAACCGGGGGTGGGACGTCGAGGGGATCTACGACCCGGACCCGGAGGCGGTCTTCGCCTCGTACACGCAGGACGGCGGTTTCGTGCTCGGCGCGGGCGAGTTCGACCCCGAGTTCTTCGGGATCAGCCCGCGCGAGGCACTCGCGATGGACCCGCAGCAGCGGCTGCTGCTGGAGGCCTCCTGGGAGGCGATCGAGCACGGCCGCATCGACCCCGGCTCGCTGCGCGGCAGCCGCACCGGCGTGTTCGTGGGCGCGGCCTACGAGGAGTACGGCCGCCACTCCGACCAGGTGCCGATCGAGTCCGTCGGGCACCTGGTCACCGGCACGCTGAGCAGCATCGCCTCCGGCCGCGTCGCGTACGCGATGGGGTTCGAGGGGCCCGCGGTCACGGTCGACACGGCGTGCTCGTCGTCGCTGGTGGCGCTGCACCTGGCGGTGCAGGCGCTGCGCAACGGCGACTGCGACCTCGCCCTGGCGGGCGGTGTCACGGTGATGTGCACCCCGCTCGGCTTCATCGGCTTCAGCCTGCAGGGCGCGCTCGCCAGGGACGGCCGCTGCAAGGCCTTCGCCGGCGCGGCGGACGGCTTCGGCCTGTCGGAGGGCGTCGGCATGCTCCTGGTCGAGCGGCTGTCGGACGCGCGCCGCAACGGCCACCCGGTCCTGGCGGTGGTACGCGGGTCGGCGATAAACCAGGACGGCGCGAGCAACGGCCTGACCGCGCCGAACGGTCCCTCGCAGCAGCGGGTGATCCGTCAGGCGCTGGCCAACGCCGGTCTGTCGCCCGCGGACGTGGACGCGGTCGAGGCGCACGGCACGGGCACCACCCTCGGCGACCCGATCGAGGCGCAGGCGCTGATCGCCACCTACGGCCAGGACCGTCCCGAGGACCGGCCGCTGTGGCTCGGGTCGGTGAAGTCGAACATCGGCCACACCCAGTCGGCGGCCGGCGTGGCCGGGGTCATCAAGATGGTGATGGCGATGCGGCACGGCGTACTGCCGAGGACGCTGCACGTGGACGAGCCGAGCCCGCACGTGGACTGGTCGGCCGGCGCGGTGGAGCTGCTGACCGAGGCCGTCGCCTGGCCCGACAGCGGGCGCGAGCGCCGCGCCGCCGTCTCGTCGTTCGGCATCAGCGGCACGAACGCGCACGTCGTCCTGGAGGAGGCCCCCGCGCAGGACGCGGCAGAAGCCGGCGAGGAGCCGAAGGCGCTGCCCGCGGTGCCGTGGGTGCTGTCGGGGCGGAACGCCCAGGCGCTGCGCGACCAGGCCGGACGGCTGGCGTCGGCGGTCGCCGGATCCGGGACGCGCCCGGAGGACGTGGCCCACTCGCTCGCCGTCTCCAGGTCCGCGTTCGACCACCGCGCGGTGGTCGTGGGCGCGGACCGCGACGAGCTGCTGGCCGGGCTGCGCGCCCTGGCGGACGGCACCGCCGTCGCCGGGGTGATCGAGGGCACGCCCGGCTCGGGTGGCAAGACGGTGTTCGTCTTCCCCGGCCAGGGTTCGCAGTGGCTGGGGATGGGTGTGGAGCTGCTGGAGTCGTCGGCGGTGTTC
This sequence comes from Streptosporangium sp. NPDC002721, assembly GCF_042888905.1. Taxonomy (NCBI): domain Bacteria; kingdom Bacillati; phylum Actinomycetota; class Actinomycetes; order Streptosporangiales; family Streptosporangiaceae; genus Streptosporangium; species Streptosporangium sp. NPDC002721. The sequence continues at coordinate 86,514 of NZ_JBIAQI010000017.1, read as the reverse complement.
GCGGCGCGGATGGCCGAGTGTGAGGTGGCGCTGTCGGGGTTCGTGGACTGGTCGCTGACCGGTGTTCTGCGCGCCGAGGAGGGCCAGCCGGGCTTCGATCGGGTGGACGTGGTCCAGCCGGTGCTGTGGGCGATGATGGTCTCGCTCGCGGCGGTGTGGCAGTCCCTCGGGGTGACCCCTTCGGCGGTGGTCGGTCACTCCCAGGGTGAGATCGCGGCCGCGGTGGTGGCGGGGGCGTTGTCGCTGGAGGACGGCGCCCGGGTGGTGGCGTTGCGCAGCCGGGCGATCATCGCGCTCGCCGGTCAGGGCGGCATGGTCTCCGTCGCGCTGCCGTCGGAGCGGGTGGCCGAGCGGCTGGACCCCTGGGACGGCCGGGTGTCCATCGCCGCGATCAACGGCCCGGCCGCCACGGTGATCTCCGGCGACGTGGACGCCCTGGAGGAACTGCTCGCCGAGTACGAGGCGACCGGGGTGCGGGCCAAGCGGATCGAGGTGGACTACGCCTCGCACTCGGCGCACGTCACGGCCATCGAGAGCGAGCTCGCCAGGCTGCTGGCGCCGGTGGAGCCCCGCGCCGGCCACACCCCGTTCTTCTCCACCGTGACCGCCGACTGGCTCGACGGCACCGGGCTCGACGCCGGGTACTGGTACACCAACCTGCGACGGCCGGTCCGGCTGGAGCCGTCGGTGCGCGCGCTGATGGAGCAGGGACACGGCGTGTTCGTGGAGTGCAGCGCCCACCCCGTGCTGACCATGGCCGTCCAGGACACGGCGGACGCGGCCGGCCGCGACGTCACGGCCGTCGGCACCCTGCGGCGCCACGAGGGCGGCCAGCGCCGGATGTGGTCCGGCGCGGCCGAGCTGTGGACGCGCGGCGGCGACGTCGACTGGGAGCGGGTGCTCGCCCCGGCCCACCCCAGCGTCGTCGACCTGCCCACCTACGCCTTCCAGCACCGGCACTTCTGGCTGGAGGAGCGCACCGCCCAGGCCGGCGACGTCGGCGCGGCCGGCCTGGGCGCGGCCGGACACCCCCTGCTCGGCGCGGCCGTGCCGCTGGCCGGCGCGGAGGGCGTCCTGCTGACCGGCAGGCTGTCGCTGAGGACGCACCCCTGGCTCGCCGACCACGCGGTCAACGGGCAGGTGATCCTGCCCGGGACCTCCTTCGTCGAGCTCGCGCTGCGCGCCGGTGACGAGGTCGGCTGCGACCTCGTCGACGAGCTCACCATCCAGGCGCCGCTCACCCTGCCCGAGCGGGGGGCGGTCCAGCTCCAGCTGGCCGTCGGAGCGCCCGACGACGAGGGACGGCGCACGCTCGCCGTCCACGCGCGGCCCGACGGCGGGCTGTCCGACGACCCGTGGACCTGCCACGCCGCCGGAGTCCTCGCCACCGGCCCGGCCCGGCGGCCGGTGCCGGACACCACCGCCTGGCCGCCCGCGGACGCCGAGGCCGTGGACGTCTCCGGCATGTACGGCCTGCTGGCCGAGGCCGGTCTCGGCTACGGCCCCACCTTCCAGGGGCTACGCGCCGTCTGGACGCGCGGCGAGGAGGTCTTCGCCGAGGTCGCCCTGCCGGAGGGCACGGACACCGGCGGCTTCGGCCTGCACCCCGCGCTCCTGGACGCGGCGCTGCACTCCGTCGCGCTGCACGAGACCGGCGCGCAGGCCGGGCCGCAGATGCCGTTCGCCTGGACCGGCGTGCGGCTGCACGCCACCGGGGCCACCTCGGTCCGCGCCCGGCTCTCGATCCCGGAGGCCGGACGGGTGGCGCTCACCGTCACCGACCAGGCGGGCGCCCCGGTCGCCGACGTGGCGGCTCTGCTGCTGCGCCCGCTGCCCGCCGGCGGCGCCTCCCCGGCCGCCGGCGCGGCGCTCGACTCGCTCCACGTCCTCGACTGGGCGCCCGTCCCGGCCGGAGAGGTACCGGCCGGGCAGCGGTGGGCCGTCGTCGGCGACGCGGCCGAGCTGTCCCGGGCCGGGATCGACGCCGTACGGCACGAGAGCCTGGCCGCCCTCCTCGCGACGGAACAGGTGCCCGACCTGGTGTACGTGTCGCTGGACGGTGGACCGGCGGGCCCGCTCGCCGAGGCCGTCGCCGCCCGTACGTGCGAGGTGCTCGGCCTGCTGCGGACCTGGCTGGCCGAGGAGCGCTTCCCGGCCTCGAGGCTCGTCCTCGTCACCCACGGCGCCGTCGCCGCGACCGGCCACGACGAGGTGGCGGACCTGGCGAACGCGGCGGTCTGGGGGCTGGCCAGGTCGGCGCAGTCGGAGAACCCCGACCGGCTGATCCTGCTCGACCTGGACGATCACCCCGACTCCCGCCGGGCGCTGCCCGCCGTGCTGGCCGGGGGGGAGGCCCAGCTCGCGCTCCGCGAGGGGACGGCGTACGCGCCCAGGCTGGCCCGCGCCGGGTCCGGCCGCGGCGGCGCGATGGTCCCGCCCGCCGGGGCCGGGAACTGGCGGCTGGACGTGACCGGCCGGGGCACGGTCGACAACCTGGCGCTGCTGCCGGCGGACAACCCGCCGCTCGCCCCCGGCGAGGTCAGGATCGCGACGCGGGCGATGGGACTGAACTTCCGCGACGTGCTCATCGCCCTGGACATGTATCCCGGCGACGCCCCGATGGGCGGCGAGGGCGCGGGCGTCGTCGTCGAGGTCGCCGACGACGTCACCACTCTGGCGGTGGGCGACCGGGTGATGGGCATCGTCGACGGCTTCGCCCGGCTGGCCGTCACCGACCACCGGCTGCTCGCCCGTATCCCCGACGGGTGGACGTTCACCGAGGCGGCGTCCGTGCCGATCGCCTTCGTCACCGCCTACCACGCGCTCGTGGACCTGGCCGGCCTGCGCGCCGGGGAGTCGCTCCTGGTGCACGCCGCCGCCGGCGGCGTCGGGACGGCCGCCGTGCAGCTCGCCCACCACCTGGGGGCCGAGGTCTGCGGCACCGCGAGCGAGGGCAAGTGGGACGCGGTGCACGCGCTGGGCGTGCCCCGCGAGCGGATCGCCTCCTCGCGGACCCTGGAGTTCGCGCGGACCTTCGGCGCCGGGGTGGACGTGGTGCTCAACTCCCTCGCCGGGGAGTTCGTCGACGCCTCGCTCGGGCTGCTGCGCCCCGGCGGGCGGTTCATCGAGATGGGCAAGACGGACGTGCGGGACCCGGCCTCGGTGCTCCCCGCGCGCTACGAGAACTTCGACCTCACCCGGCTCGGCACGGCCCGCACCGGCGAGATCCTCGCCACGGTCGTCGAGCTGTTCGCGCGGGGCGCGCTGCGGCTGCCGCCGATCCGCGACTGGGACGTCCGCCGGGCCGGCGACGCGTTCCGGCACGTCGCCCAGGCCCGTCACATCGGCAAGGTCGTGCTGACCATGCCGGCCGAGCTCGACGGCGAGGGCACCGTGCTCGTCGTCGGCGGCACCGGCGCGCTCGGCGCGCTCGCGGCCAGGCGGCTGGTGACCGGGCACGGCGTGCGGCACCTGGTCCTGGCCGGCCGCCGGGGCCCCGAGGCCGCGGGCGCCGCCGAGCTGGAGGAGGAGCTGACCGCCCTGGGGGCCACCGTGCGGATCGTCGCGTGCGACGCGGCCGACCGGGACGCCCTGGCGGCGCTGCTCGCGGACATCCCGGCCGAGCACCCGCTGACCGGCGTGTTCAGCACGGCGGGCGTGCTGGACGACGGGATGATCTCCTCGCTCACCCCCGAGCGCGTCGAGGCCGTGCTGCGGCCGAAGGTCACCGCGGCCGTCAACCTGCACGAGCTCACCGCCGGGCTCGACCTGGCGCGGTTCGTGCTCTACTCGGGCGCGGCCGGCGTGTTCGGCAGCCCCGGCCAGGGCAACTATGCGGCGGCCAACGTCTTCCTGGACGCGCTCGCGGCGCACCGCCGGGCACGCGGGCAGGCGGCGACGTCGCTGGCCTGGGGCCTGTGGTCGCCGCGGAGCGGCAGCGGGATGACCGGCCACCTGGACGAGGCCGACATCGGCAGGCTGAACAGGTCCGGCATGGGCGCGCTCGACCTGGACCAGGGCCTCGACCTGTTCGACCTGGCCATGGGCGCGGACCAGGCGGCGCTCGTACCCATGCGGCTCGACCTCGCCACGCTGCGCGCGGGCGCGGCGGCCGGCTTCGGGCACCCGCTGCTGCGCGGCCTGGTGCGGACCACCGCCCGCCGCGTCGTGGTGGCCGGGGCGCAGGAGGCCGAGTCCCTCGGCGACCGGCTGGCGGCCCTCCCCGAGGCCGACCGGACGGCGATGCTGCTCGACCTGGTACGGGGCCACGTGGCCGCGGTGCTCGGCTTCGCCGGGCCCGAGGCGGTGGAGCCCGGCCGGGCGTTCAAGGAGATCGGCTTCGACTCGCTGACCGCGGTGGAGCTGCGCAACCGCCTCAGGGCCGCCACCGGGCTGCGGCTGCCCGCCTCGCTGGTCTTCGACTACCCCAACCCCGCCGCGCTGGCCGGGCACCTGCTGGAGGAGATCGCGCCGCCGGCGCACAGCGCGGACCGGCAGATCCTGGCCGAGCTCGACCGGATCGAGGCCAGGCTGGCCGTCGTCGCGGCCGGGTGCGCGACCTCCGAGGACATCACGGCCCGGCTGGAGCAGCTGCTCTTCTCCTGGAAGGAGAGGAGTCCGGACTCCGGCCCCGCGGAGGAGGACGTGGCCGACCGGCTGGCCGCCGCCACGGCGGACGAGATTCTCAACTTCATCGACAACGAGCTCGGCATCTCCTGAGCAGGCGTAGTAGCGCGAGAGAGGAAGGCAGATGGCAACCGAAGCACAGCTCGTCGAGTACCTGAAGCGAGTGACGACCGAGCTTCACGACAGCAGGAAGCGCCTGCACGCGGCCGAGGAGAAGGACCACGAGCCCATCGCCATCATCGGCATCGGATGCCGCTACCCCGGGGAGATCGAGAGCCCGGAGGACCTGTGGCGGGTCGTGACCGACAGGACCGACGCCATCTCGGCCTTCCCCGAGGGACGCGGCTGGGACCTGGAGACGCTCTACAACCCCGACCCCGACGCCGTCGGCACCTCGTACGTCGCCGAGGGCGGGTTCGTGCACGACATCACCGAGTTCGACCCCGCCTTCTTCGGGATCAGCCCGCGCGAGGCCGTCGCGATGGACCCGCAGCAGCGGCTGCTGCTGGAGACCTCGTGGGAGGCGATCGAGCGGGCCGGCATCGACCCGGCCACGCTGCACGGCAGCAGGACCGGCGTGTTCGTGGGCGCCAACAGCCCCGAGTTCCTCACGATGATGACGCAGGCCCCGCCGGAGCTGCAGGGCTACCTGATGACCGGCGTCGCCACCAGCGTGGTGTCCGGCCGCGTCTCCTACACCCTGGGACTGGAGGGCCCGGCCGTCACCATCGACACCGCCTGCTCCTCGTCGCTGGTCGCGCTCCACCTCGCGGTGCGCGCGCTGCGCAACGGCGACTGCTCGATGGCGCTGGCCGGGGCGGTGACCGTGCTGTCGACCCCCGGCACGTTCGTCGGCTTCAGCCGGGTGCGCGCACTGGCCCGGGACGGGCGCTCCAAGGCGTTCTCCAACGCCGCCGACGGCATGGCGCTCGCCGAGGGCGCCGGGGTGCTCCTGGTCGAGCGGCTGTCGGACGCCCGCCGCAACGGCCACCCGGTCCTGGCGGTGATCCGAGGGTCGGCGATCAACCAGGACGGCGCGAGCAACGGCCTGACCGCGCCGAACGGCCCCTCCCAGCAGCGGGTGATCCGCCAGGCGCTGGCCGACGCCAGGCTCGCCCCCGTCCAGGTCGACGTGGTCGAGGCGCACGGCACCGGCACCGCGCTCGGCGACCCGATCGAGGCGCAGGCCATCCTGGCCACGTACGGCCAGGACCGTCCCGAGGACCGGCCGCTGTGGCTGGGGTCGGTGAAGTCGAACATCGGCCACGCCCAGGCCGCCGCGGGTGCCGCCGGGGTGATCAAGATGGTGATGGCCATGCGCAACGGCGTCATGCCCGCCACCCTGCACGCCGAGGAGCCCTCCGAGCAGATCGACTGGACGGCGGGCGACGTGGAGCTCCTGACGGAGGCCCGTCCCTGGCCGGCGGGCGCGGAACCGCGCCGGGCGGGCGTGTCCTCGTTCGGCATGAGCGGCACGAACGCGCACGTGGTGCTGGAGGAGGCCCCCGCCCTGGAGGAGGCCGAGGCCGAGGCGCCCGTCGAGGTGCCGGTGGTGCCGTGGGTGCTGTCGGCGAAGACGGGCGACGCGCTCCGGGCGCAGGCCGGGCGGCTGGCGTCGTGGACGGCCGGGCGCGCCGAGCTGGGCGTGGCCGACGTGGCGCACTCGCTGGTGGTGTCGCGGTCGGCCTTCGAGCGCCGGGCCGTGGTGGTGGGGGACCGGGCCGAGCTGACGGCGACCCTGGAGCGGCTCGCCTCCGGCGCGGTGTCCGGCGCCGTCGAGGGAGCGGCGGGGACCGTGGGCAAGACGGTGTTCGTCTTCCCCGGTCAGGGTTCGCAGTGGCTGGGGATGGGGGTGGAGCTGCTGGAGTCGTCGGCGGTGTTCGCGGCGCGGATGGCGGAGTGTGAGGTGGCGCTGTCGGAGTTCGTGGACTGGTCGCTGACCGGTGTTCTGCGCGCCGAGGAAGGGCAGCCGGGGTTCGATCGGGTGGACGTGGTCCAGCCGGTGTTGTGGGCGATGATGGTCTCCCTCGCTCAGGTGTGGCAGTCGCTCGGGGTGGCTCCGTCGGCGGTGGTGGGTCATTCCCAGGGTGAGATCGCGGCCGCGGTGGTGGCGGGGGCGTTGTCGCTGGAGGACGGCGCGCGGGTGGTGGCGTTGCGCAGCCGGGCGATCGTCGCGCTCGCGGGTCAGGGCGGGATGGTGTCGGTGCCGTTGCCGTCGGAGCGGGTGGCCGAGCGGCTGGCGGCGTTGAACGGCCGGGTGTCGGTGGCGGCGGTCAACGGCCCGGCCTCCACGGTGATCTCCGGCGAGGTGGACGCGCTGGACGGGTTGCTGGCCGAGTGGGAGCTGGCGGGGGTGCGGGCCAAGCGGATCGAGGTGGACTACGCCTCGCACTCGGCGTACGTCACGGCGATCGAGGACGAGCTGAGGACGTCGCTGGCCCCGGTGACCCCCAGGGGCGGTGCCGTCCCGTGGTACTCGACGGTGCGGGGGTGCTGGCTGGAGGGTGTGGAGGCCGGTGGCGCGTACTGGTACGAGAACCTGCGCGAGACGGTGGGGTTCGGTCCGGCGGTGGAGGCGCTGGCGGGTGAGGGGCATCGGTTCTTCGTGGAGTGCAGCGCGCATCCGGTGTTGCGGATCGGGGTGCTGGAGAGTGTGGAGGCGGCCGGGGTCGCGGACGCCTGTGTGGTGGTGGGCTCGTTGCGGCGTGATGACGGCGGGTTGCGCCGGTTGTGGACGAGCGCGGCCGAGGTGTGGGTACGCGGCGGCGACGTCGACTGGGAGCGGACGCTCGCCCCGGCCCGGCCTCGCCGGGTGGACCTGCCCACCTACGCCTTCCAGAACCAGCACTACTGGCCGGCCAGCGTCCGGACCGGCGGCGACCTCACGCAGCTCGGCCTGGGCACCACCGGGCACCCGCTGCTGGCCGCCGCCGTGTCGCTGGCCGACGCGGAGGGCGTCCTGCTGACCGGCAGGCTGTCGCTGAGGACGCACCCCTGGCTCGCCGACCACGCGGTCAACGGGCAGGTGATCCTGCCCGGCACCGCCTTCGTGGAGCTGGCCGTGCGGGCGGGCGACGAGGTCGGCTGCGACCTGCTGGAGGAGCTGACGCTGCAGGCGCCGCTCTTCCTGCCCGAGACCGGCGGCGTGCACGTGCAGATCGCCGTCGGCGCGCCCGACCAGGACGGCAGGCGCGCGCTGACCATCCACTCCCGCGCCGACGAGGAGCCGTGGACCAGGCACGCGAGCGGCTTCCTCGCCAGGGACACCGCCGCGGCCACCTTCGCCGAGCCGTCCTGGCCGCCGCCGGGCGCGACGGCGCTGCAGGCGGGCGACGTGTACGAGCTGATGGCCGGGATCGGCGTCGACTACGGCCCGGCCTTCCGCGGGCTGGGCGCGGTGTGGCGCAGGGACCGGGAGCTCTTCGCAGAGGTCGCCCTGCCGGAGGGCACCGAGGCCGGCGAGTTCTGCCTGCACCCCGCCCTCCTCGACGCGGCGATCCAGCCGCTCGCGGTGGGCGGCTTCTTCGACACCGGGGCCGGGGGCGGCCCGATGCTCCCCTTCGCCTGGACCAACGTGCGGCTCGCGGCCACCGGCGCCGCCGCCCTGCGCGTGCGGCTCTCGCCCGCCGGGACGAACGGCGTCCGCGTCGAGGTCGCCGACACCACCGGCACGCCCGTCGCCTGCGTGGACTCGCTGGTCGTACGGGCGATGGCCGCCGAGGACCTGAAAACGGGCGCCGACCCGCTGCGCGACGCGCTCTTCGCCCTCGACTGGGTGGCGGCGCGTCCCGCGGCCACCCGAGAGCCCGCCGAGCCCGTCGAGGCGTACCACGTCATCGCCGGGGGAGACGGCTCGCGGCTCGCCACCGTCCTGGAGGCGGCCGGAGCGCGGGTCGGCACGCCCGACCCGGACGGGCCGCCGCCACAGCTGGCGTTCCTGCCCTGCGCCCCGGTCACCGAGGCCAACCCGGCGGACGGGGCGCGGGCGGCGACCACCGAGGTGCTCGCGGTGGCGCAGTCCTGGCTCGACCAGGAGAGGTACGCCGACGTCCCCCTCGTCGTCGTCACCCAGGGAGCCGTGTCGGGCGACAACCTGCCCGGCGCCGCCGTGTGGGGGCTGATCCGCTCGGCGCAGTCGGAGAACCCCGGCCGCTTCGTCCTGCTGGACGTCGACGGCACGGACGAGTCCTGGCGGGCCGTCCCGGCCGCCGCGACCTCGGGAGAGCCCCAGATCGCGCTGGTCGGGGGCGAGGCCCTCGTACCGCGCCTCACCCGCCACCCGAGCGGGGAGCCGGGCGACGAGACCGGAACCGGGAGTCGCGCCGCGAGCTGGGAGACCGGCGGGACCGTGCTGATCACCGGGGGCACCGGTACCCTGGGCGGCATCGTCGCCCGCCACCTGGTGACCGAGTACGGCGTACGGAGGCTGCTGCTGACCAGCCGCCGGGGCCCCGGCGCGGAGGGCGCGGACCGGCTCGTGGCCGAGCTCGCCGAGCTCGGCGCCGAGGCGACCGTCGCAGCCTGCGACGCCGCCGACCGCGCGGCGCTCGCCGCCGTGCTGGCCACCGTCCCGGCGGAGCACCCGCTCACCGGGGTGGTCCACGCGGCGGGCACGCTAGACGACGGCGTGCTGGCCACCCTCACCCCCGAGCGGATCGACGCGGTGCTGCGCCCCAAGGCCGACGCCGTGCTGAACCTGCACGAGCTCACCAGGGACCTGCCGATCTCGGCGTTCGTGACGTTCTCCTCGGCCGCGGGCGTCTTCGGCGGCCCCGGCCAGGGCAACTACGCGGCGGCCAACGCCTTCGTCGACGCCCTCGCCGTACGGCGACGCGCGCTCGGCCTGCCCGCCCTCTCCCTGGCCTGGGGCCTGTGGGAGCAGGACAGCGGGCTCACCGGCACCCTCGGCGAGGCCGACCGGGCGAGGCTGGCCCGTACCGGAGTCGTCCCGCTGACCACCGAGGAGGGCCTGGCCCTGCTCGACACGGCCTGCGCCGCCGACCGGGCGACGCTGGTCCCCATCCGGCTGGAGATGCGCAACCTGCGGATGGCGGCGCAGTTCGGCGCGCTGCCCCCGATCCTGCGGGAGCTGGTCCCGGTCTCCAAGCGGCGCGTGGTCGGCTCCGACCCGGCCGCCGCGTCGCAGCTGCGCGAGCGCCTGGCCCGCCTGCCCGAGAGCGAGCACCACAAGATCGTGATGGACCTGGTGCTCGACCAGGTGGCGACCGTGCTCGGCTACCCCGACCCGGGCGCCGTGGAGCAGGACCGGCCCCTCAACGAGGCCGGCTTCGACTCGCTGACGGCCGTGGAGTTCCGCAACCGGATGAACGCGGCCACCGGGCTGCGGCTGCCCGCCACGCTGATCTTCGACTATCCGACGCCCGTCGCCCTCGTCCAGTACCTGTGCGGCAGGCTCCTCGACGGCCCCAGGGCGGCGGTGTCCGGTCACGGCGCGATCAGCGCGGAGGAGCCGATCGCCATCGTCGGCATGAGCTGCCGGCTGCCCGGCGGCGTCGCCGGCCCGGACGACCTGTGGAACCTGGTGGCCGGGGAGGGCGACGCGATGTCGATGTTTCCCCCCGACCGCAACTGGAACCTGGACGAGCTCTACCACCCCGACCCGGAGCACCCCGGCACCACCTACGCGCGGGAGGCCGGGTTCGTCTACGACGCCACCGCGTTCGACCCGGCGTTCTTCAGCATCTCCCCCAGGGAGGCCGTCGCCATGGACCCCCAGCAGCGGCTGCTGCTGGAGGGGTCGTGGGAGGCGCTGGAGCACGCGGGCATCGACCCGGCCGCCGTGCGCGGCAGCAGGACGGGCGTGTTCGTCGGCCTGATGTACCACGACTACGGGGTGCACCTGCAGAACGCGCCCAGCGACCTGGACGGCTTCGTCGGCACCGGCGTCTCGGGCGGGGTCGCCTCCGGCCGGGTCTCCTACGCCTTCGGCTTCGAGGGCCCGTCGGTCACCCTGGACACGGCGTGCTCCTCCTCGCTGGTCGCGCTGCACATGGCGATGCAGGCGCTGCGCAGGGGCGAGTGCTCGCTCGCGCTCGCCGGCGGCGTCACCGTGCTGTCCACCCCCGCGGTCTTCGTCGACTTCAGCCGCCAGCGCGGCCTCGCCGCCGACGGCCGCTGCAAGTCCTTCGCCGACGCGGCGGACGGCACCGGCTGGGGCGAGGGCGTGGGCATGCTCCTGGTGGAGCGGCTGTCGGACGCCCGCCGCAACGGCCACCCGGTCCTGGCGGTGGTACGCGGCAGCGCGATCAACCAGGACGGTGCCAGCTACGGGCTCACCGCTCCCAACGGCCCCTCCCAGCAGCGCCTGATCGAGCAGGCCCTCGCCGACGCCCGGCTGACCAACGCCGACGTCGACGCCGTCGAGGGGCACGGCACCGGCACCACCCTCGGCGACCCGATCGAGGCGCAGGCCATCGTGGCCACCTACGGCCAGGACCGTCCCGAGGACAGGCCGCTGTGGCTGGGCTCGATCAAGTCGAACATCGGCCACACCCAGGCCGCCGCGGGCGTCGCGGGCATCATCAAGATGGTGATGGCGATGCGGCACGGCGTGCTGCCGCGGACCCTGCACGTGGACGAGCCGACCACGCACGTGGACTGGTCCGCGGGCGCGGTGCGCCTGCTCACCGAGGCCGTCCCGTGGCCCGAGACCGCGCGGCCGCGCCGCGCGGGCGTCTCGTCCTTCGGCATCAGCGGCACCAACGCCCACGTCATCCTGGAGCAGGCGCCGCCGGAGCCCGCCGCGACGCGGGAGGCCCCCGAGCGCCCGCTGATCCCGTGGGTGCTGTCGGCGAAGACGCAGGACGCGCTGCGGGCCCAGGCGCGCAGGCTGCGCGGCCACCTGGAGACGTGGACGGAGCACTCGGCGGCCGACGTCGCCCGGTCCCTGGCCACGACGCGCTCCTCGTTCAAGCGGCGGCTGGTCGTGCTCGGCGCCACCCGCGACGAGCTCGCCGCCGGGCTGGACGCCGCGCTGGCGCAGCGGCCCGCGGACAACGTGATCACCGGTTCGGCCTCCCGGGGCAGGACCGCCTACCTGTTCACCGGCCAGGGCAGCCAGCGGCAGGGGATGGGTGAGGAGCTGTACGCGGCCTACCCGGAGTACGCGGCGGCGTTCGACGAGGTCTGCGCCCGGTTCGGCCCCCACCTCGACCGGCCGCTGCGCGAGGTGATCACCGGCGACCCCGGCCTGCTCCAGCAGACCCGCTACACCCAGGCCGCCCTGTTCGCCGTCGAGGTCGCGCTGTTCCGCTGCCTGGAGGCCTGGGGGGTGCGCCCGGACCTCCTCGCCGGCCACTCCATCGGCGAGCTCGTCGCCGCGCACGTCGCGGGCGTGCTCTCGCTGGACGACGCGGTCAGGCTCGTGGCCGCGCGCGGCGCCGCGATGCAGGCGCTGCCGCCCGGCGGGGCGATGGTCTCGGTGCGCGCGGCGGAGGCCGACGTGCTGCCGCTGCTGGCCGGGTACGAGGACCGCGTGGGCGTCGCCTCGGTCAACGGCCCGGCCTCGGTGGTCCTGTCCGGCGCCGAGGAGAGCGTGCTCGAGCTGGCGGAGCTGCTGGCCGGGCGCGGGCACAAGACCAGGCGGCTCGCCGTCAGCCACGCCTTCCACTCGCCGCTGATGGAACCGGCGCTGGAGGACTTCCTGGACGTCGCGAGGGAGCTCACCTTCCACCCGCCCACGATCCCCGTCATCTCCAACGTCACCGGCGAGCCGGCCACCACCGAGGAGCTGACCTCGCCGGAGTACTGGGCCCGCCACCTGCGGCAGGCCGTCCGCTTCTGCGACGGCATCAGGACGCTGCACAGGCGCGGCGTCACCACCTTCCTGGAGCTCGGCCCCGACGCCGTGCTGTCGGCCATGGTCGGCGACTGCGTGGAGGGCTGGACCGGGGTGGCCGCCCCGGCGCTGCGCCGCGACCGGCCGGAGGCGGCCGCGCTGCTCGACGCGCTGGCCCGGGCCTCCGCGAACGGGACCGACGTCGACTGGGGTACGGTCGTCGGCGCGGGCGCGACCGTGCACCTGCCCACCTACCCCTTCCAGCGGCAGCGCTACTGGCCCGACCCGCCCCCGGCCGAGGTGGCCGAGGCCGACGTGGCGGCCGCACAGCCCGGCCGGGAGCTGTGGGACGCCGTCGCGCGCCGGGACCTGGACGGGCTGCTCGCCACGCTCGGCCTCGGCGCGGGCGCCACGCTGGACGACCTGCTGCCCGCGCTGGCCAGGCTGCACGGCGGCGCCGGCACCGGTGCCGAGCACCCGCGCCACCAGCTCGGCTGGCAGCCGCTCACCGACCTGCCCGCGCCGGTCCTGTCGGGCACCTGGCCGGTGGTCGCGCCGGACGACGCCACCGGGACGGACCGGGCCCTGGCGGCCGGGCTGGCCGCGCACGGGGCCGACACCGTCGTGCTCCCGGAGCTGCCCGCCTCCGACGCCGGGGTGGCGGGCATCGTCTACCTGCTGCCGGAAGGCGCTCCCCTCCCCGAGGTCGCGCCCGGTTCGGCGCCGGTCTGGGTCCTCACCCGGAACGCGGTCCGGGTCTCGCCGTCCGACGGGGACGTCGTGCCGGTGACCGTACGGGCATGGGGCGCGCTCAGGACCGCGGCCCGCGAGGGACGGCTGCGGGACGGCGGGCTGGTCGACCTCCCGGCCAGGCTGGACGAGCAGGTGCTGCGGCAGCTGTGCGTGGTCCTCTCCGGCGTGACCGGGGAGGACGAGGTGGCCGTACGGCTCGGCGGGGTGTTCGCGCGCAGGCTGCGGCCCGCACCGGGCCGGGGAGCGGCGCTGGGGACCGAGTGGCGGCCCGGCGGCACGGTCGTGCTGGCCGGTCCGCTCGACGAGACCGCCGCCGAGCTGGGCAGGTGGGCCGCGCGCAACGGCGCGGACCAGGTCATCCTCACCGAGCCCGACGCCAGGCTCGCGGACGAGCCCGGCGTGGTCGTACGGGCGATCGGCGACGGCCTCCCGGCCCTCCCGGTGCTCTCGGCCCTCCTGGACCTCCCGGTGACCGCCGTCGTCTGCACGACGCCGGAGGCGGCCCGGCTGTTCGACGAGCGGACCCGTCCGGCGGACCTGGCGGCCTTCGTCATGCTGGCGCCGGCGCGGGCGGCCTGGGGCGAGGACGGCGCCTCGGACCACGAGTACTTCAACGCGCTGGCCGTCGCGCGGCGCGAGGCGGGGCTGCCGGCGCTGTCCGGCGCGGTCGGCCTGAGGGAACCGGCCGACGCGGTCGCCGCCGTCCGCCACGCGCTGCGCCAGGGGGACACGACGCTCGTCGTCGCCGACCCGGACTGGATCGCGCTGGCCGCCGCGACGCGCTCGCCGCTCCTGGACGCCATCCCCGAGGCGGCGCTCGTCCAGGACGAGCCGGAGGACCTGGTCGACGGCGCCGCGGCCTTCCGCCGCCTGCTGGACGACAGCCCGGCCGAGGAGCACCACGGCATCATGCTCGACGTGGTGCGCCGCCAGGCCGCCGTCATCCTGCGGTTCCCGATGCCCGAGGCGGTCGAGCCCGACGCGGAGTTCTTCGAGCTCGGCTTCTCCTCGATGGCCGCGGTGGAGCTGCGCAACCGGATCGGCGAGCTGACCGGCATCGAGCTGGCCGCCGACGCCGTCTACGACTACCCCACCCCCGCCGAGCTGGCGGAGCACCTGCTCGCCGAGGCCACGGCCCCGGCCGCGGGCTGAGACGGCGCTAGGGCGGCGCTGCGAAGGCGCTAAGGCGGCGCTGCGACGGCGCCGAGACGGAACCGAGAGGGAAAGGACGACCCCGTGCTCGATGGATTCACCCCCTGGCCGCAGGAGTTCGCGGAACGCTACCGGGCGGCGGGCCACTGGACCGACGAGAACCTCGGCGAGTTCCTGCGCCGGCTGGCCCGCTCCCACCCGGACAGGACCGCCCTCGTGGTGGGCCCGCACCGGTGGACCTACGCCGAGCTGGACTCGCGGGCCGACCGGATGGCGGCGGGGCTGCACGAGCTCGGCATCGGCGCCGGCGACCGCGTCGTCGTGCAGCTGCCCAACGTGCCGGAGCTCGTGCCGCTGTTCTTCGCGCTGTTCAGGATCGGCGCCCAGCCGGTCCTGGCGCTGCCCGCCCACCGCAGCAGCGAGATCACCTACTTCTGCGAGTTCACCGAGGCGGTCGCCTACGTCGTCGCGGACACGCATCTCGGGTTCGACCACCGGGAGCTGGCCGCCGAGGTCGTCGCCCGCGTACCCACCGTCAAGCACGTCCTCGTCGCGGGAGACCCGGGTGGCTCGCACGGGTTCGTGGCGCTGGACGACGTGCGGGGCGAGCGCCTGCCCGACCTGCCCCGTCCCGACCCGGCGGGGGTGGCGCTCTTCCTGCTGTCCGGCGGCACGACCGGGGTCCCCAAGCTCGTGCCGCGCGCCCACCAGGAGTGGAGCTACAGCGGGCGCGCGGTCGCCGAGGCCTGCGGCTACGACGAGAACACCGTCCACATGGTGAGCCTGCCGCTCAGCCACAACTGGCCGCTCACCCACGGGCTGCTCGCCACCTTCCACGCGGGCGGGACGCTCGTGCTGGCACCGGGGCCGAGCCCGGACGAGTCCTTCCCGCTCGTCGAGCGCGAGCGGGTGACCGAGACCGGCCTCATCCCCGGCGCGGCCCTGCTCTGGATGGAGGCCGCCGAGTGGGGCGAGCACGACATCTCCAGCCTGCGCCGGGTGACCATCGGCGGCACGAAGCTGCAGCCCGAGCTGGCCCGCCGGGTGGAACCCGCGCTCGGATGCCGGCTCCAGCAGGCCTTCGGCATGGCGGAGGGCCTGTGCGGGTTCCACCGGCCCGACGACCCGGCGGACGTGGTCCTCGTCAGCCAGGGACTGCCCGTCTCCCCGGACGACGAGGTACGGGTGGTGGACGAGGACGACAACGACGTCGCCCCCGGCGAGGTGGGCCAGCTGCTGGCCCGAGGGCCGTACACCACCCGCGGCTACTACCGGGCGCCCGAGCACAACGCGCGGGCGTTCACCGCGGACGGGTTCTACCGCAGCGGTGACCTGGTACGACTGCTGCCGACCGGGCACGTGATCTTCGAGGGCAGGGTGAAGGACCAGATCAACCGGGGCGGCGACAAGATCGCCGCGGAGGAGGTGGAGAACCACCTCCTCGCCCATCCGACCGTCCGCGAGGTCGCCGTGGTGGGGCTGCCCGACGAGATCCTCGGCGAGCGCAGCTGTGCCTGCGTCGTACCACGCGGCACGCCGCCGACGCTGGCGGAGCTCACCGCGTTCCTGCGCGGGCGCGGCGTCGCGGCCTTCAAGTTCCCCGACCGCCTGCAGATCGTCGAGGCGCTTCCCCTCACGCCGCTCGGCAAGGTCAGCAAGAAGCGGCTCGCGGGCATGTTCGGCTAACGGAGGACGGTTCCCCATGCACCTGCCAGACACCGGCCTTTCCCCGAGCACGGGCCCTTCCCTGAGTATCGGCCTTTCCCCGAGCACCGGTTCTTCCTTGAGCACCGGCCCCTCCCCGAGTGTCGGCCCTTCCTTGAGCGCCGGCCCGCGCCCGGGGAGCACCGGCCCGCACCCGGGGAGTACCGGTCCGCGCCCGCGGAGCACCGGTCTTCCTCCGGGCACCGGCCCGCACCTGCCGGACATCGATCTGGCCGGATTCCTGGAGGTGCACGCGAAGGCGACCGCCGAGGCGCGCAACAGCGCGAGCAGGACCCTGGCGACCTGGCGCCAGGAGATCGACCCCGTCGATCCGGCCGAGCTCCTGAGTCCGGTGTTCGTGCGGACGAGGCGGGCCTTCGTCTGGGTGTCGCCGGAGTCGAGCGTGATCGCCATGGGCAGCGCGGCCGACTTCGTCGAACGCGGCGCGGGCCGCTTCGCCGGCATCCGTACGGGCTGGGAGAGAGCCGCGCGGAACGCGGTGGCCGGCGGGCCCGGCTCGCGCGGCACGCCGTCGCTGGTCGGCGGCTTCGCCTTCGCCCCGCGACCGGGGCCGCTCCCCGAGGCGCTGATGTGGGTGCCCAGGATCCTGGTCGCCCGCGACCGGGACGGGCGGACCACGCTCTCGCTCAGCGTGGGCGTCGATCCCGGCGACCCCGTGCAGGACGACGTGGCAGGGGTGATCGCCCAGGCCCGCGGCCTGCTCTCCGCCGTGGGCGGGCGACCGTGTCCCAGCCCCTACCTCGCGGGGACGACCGTCACGGAGGTCCCCTCCGCCGCCGAGTGGAAGGCGCTGGTCGCGCGGGCGGCGGACCAGATCGGCCGGGGCAGGTTCGACAAGGCGGTCCTGGCCCGCCAGCTGCGCGTGAGCTCGCCCTGTCCCTACGACGTGCCGTCCGTGCTGGGATCCCTGCTCCGCGCCCAGGCCGGGACCACCGTCTTCGCCGTCGCGGCCGACGGGCACGCCTTCGTCGGCGCCACCCCGGAAAGGCTGGTCAGCCTGCACGCCGGGCGGGCCAGGTCGATGAGCCTGGCCGCGTCCATGCCGCGCGGCGCCACCCCGGCCGAGGACGCCCGGCTGCGCGCCGCCCTGCTGGAGGACGACAAGAGCCGGCGCGAGCAGCAGGTCGTCACCGCGATGCTCCGCCAGGCCTTCGACCAGGTGTGCCGCGAGGTGTCGGTGCCCGCCGAGCCGCAGGTGCTCGACCTGCCGAACCTGCGCCACCTGCACAGCCGCATCGACGGCGTGATCGCCGACCCGGAGAACACCGGCGTGCTCGACCTCGTCGAGCGGCTGCATCCCACACCGGCCGTCGGCGGCCACCCCCGGCGCGGGACGCTCGACTGGATCTCCGCGACCGAGCCCTTCGACCGCGGCTGGTACGCGGGCCCGGTCGGCTGGATGAACGCCGACCAGGAGGGGGACTTCGCCGTCGCCCTCCGTTCCGCCCACCTGCACGAGGGGACCGCCACCCTGTACGCGGGGTGCGGGATCGTGGCGGGCTCCGACCCGGATGTGGAGCTCCAGGAGACCGGGCTCAAGTTCCGGCCTATGCTCGATGCCCTCGCCGTGCCCACGGGGCCGGACGGGGCGGGAACCTCTTGATCGGGAAACACGCACGAGAGGCACGGGAACGTGATCCAGATAGACGGACTGACGAAGCGCTTCGGCGACAGGACAGCCGTGGACGACCTGACGTTCACCGTCGAGCCCGGCCGGGTCACCGGCTTTCTCGGCCCGAACGGAGCGGGCAAGTCGACCACCATGAGAATGGTCCTCGGCCTCGACGCGCCGGACTCCGGGAGCGTGACGGTCAACGGCCACGGCTACGTGGGCGTGGCCAGGCCCATGCGTGAGGTGGGCGCCCTGCTGGACGCCCGCGCGCTGCACGGCGGGCGTACGGCGCGCAACCACCTGCTCTGCCTCGCCCAGACCAACGGCATCCCCGGCAAGCGGGTGGACGAGGTGCTGGAACTGGTCGGGCTGGAGTCGGTGGCGCGCAAGCGGGCCGGATCCTTCTCCCTGGGCATGGGCCAGCGGCTCGGGATCGCGGTGGCGCTCCTCGGCGACCCGAAGACACTGCTGTTCGACGAACCGGTCAACGGCCTGGACCCCGAGGGCATCAAGTGGATCCGCGAGCTGATGCGCGGGCTGGCCGGGGAGGGCCGCACCGTCCTGGTCTCCAGCCACCTGATGAGCGAGATGGCGCAGACCGCCGACCACCTCATCGTCATCGGCAGGGGAAAGCTGATCGCGGACACCGGGATCGGCGAGTTCGTCCGCCAGGGCTCCAACGTGCTGGTGCGGACGGACGACCAGGAGCGGCTCATCCCCCACCTGGTCGAGGCGGGCGGCTCCGTCCAGCAGGGCACCGACGGCTCCTTCGTCGTCACCGGGCTGGAGTCGAGGCGGATCGGCGAGGCCGCGCTGGCCGCCGGGGTCGTGCTGACGGAACTGACACCACAACGTTCACTGGAGCAGGCTTACATGGATCTGACCCGCGACAGCGTCGAGTTCCAGGCGAGTGTGGCATGAGCGCGATGGCCGACACGATGCGGTCGGAATGGACCAAGTTCCGGACGATACCGTCCAACGTGCCCGTCCTGCTGGCGACCGTCGCCGTCATGGTGGGCGCGGGCGCGCTCACCGCCAACGGCGCGGCCCGGGGCTATCGGGAGGCGGGGCCGGCGTTCGACGCCACCTACGTCAGCATGTACGGCGGGTTCCTGTTCGTCCAGCTCGCCGTGGCCGCGCTCGGCGTGCTGGTGGTGACCTCCGAGTACGCCACCGGGATGATCCGCACGAGCCTGACCGTGGTCCCGAGGCGAGGACGGCTGCTGGCCGCCAAGGTCTGGACGTTCGGCCTGGTCACCCTGGTGATGGGGGAGATCGCCGCCTTCGGCGCGTTCCTCCTCGGCCAGACCGTGATCGGCGCCGCGGGCGCCCCGCCCGCCTCGCTCGGCCAGCCCGGGGTCCTGCGCGCCGTCGCCGGCATGGGGCTGGTCTGGGTCCTGGTGGGTCTCATCGGCGTGGCGATCGGCTTCCTGGTGCGCGCCACGACGGCCGCCACGACCGTGGTGGTGGTCGTCAACTTCATCATCCCGATCATCGGGCCCAGGCTCATGCCCGAGGCCGCCGGGGACTGGGTGACCACGTACTGGCCGATCTCGGCCGGTCTCCGGATCACCACCACCGTCCAGGACGCGGAACGGCTGGCGCCCTGGACGGGGCTCGGCCTGATGGCCGCCTTCACCGCCGTCCTGCTGGCGGTGGCCTTCGCGGTGTTCCGCTCGCGGGACGCCTGACAGCGGTACCGGCTGTCTCACGGCACCGACAGCGGCTGTCGTATGGCACCGGTACCGGCTGCCTGACGGCGGCGGTACCGGTTGTCCGACGGTGGCGGTGCCGGCTGCCCTGTGGCGGCGGTGTCGACGGCGGTGGCACCGGCGCCCGACGGCGTCGGTAGCCACGGCAGCAGCACCGGCGCCCGACGGCGTCGGCAGCCACGGCAGCAGCACCGGCGCCCGAACGCCCGGCACGGCCGAACAGGCCCGCCGGGCGTCGCCGTGTCACGGCCCCTATTGACGGCTCTACCAGCGCTTTAAGTGGCCCTAGGGGTTACCCGCTTTCTCCCGCCTCGCGAATACTGAAGTTCGGTGAACCCGGTGGGAGGAGCTAAAAGAATGGCACCGAATTTCGCGAACGGTCAGTGCCGGTCCTTCCGCGGTGACGGCCGGCCGGACCTGCTCGTACGGAACACGGAAACGGGCGAGCTCTTCGTCTACCCGCACAGCGGTGAATTCAGGGGCACCGCCACGTTCGACGAGCCGGTCAGTATCGGCGAGGGGTTCGGCTGGTGGCGCTTCTTCTTCGTCCGCGCGATCGACGCCACCGGGGACGGGCAGGCGGACATCTGCGCGTTCAGCGCCCACGAGTTCGACATCAATCCCGGAGAGAACGGGGAGCACGGCTTCTTCCTGCTGCGGAACCTGGGCGCACCGGGTGAGATCGGCCCGTTCGCCGAGCCGATGCGGGTGTCCGGCAAGCGCGACGACGGCCGGCAGTGGGAGACGATCGGGTTCGCCGACGTGACGGGCACCGGCACGGACGACACGTTCGGCCGGGGCAAGGACGCCGGCAACGTGGACGTGTTTCCCCACCGTGACCTGGGCGTCCTGCGCAACGAGACCTACGACAAGGATCCGGTGCGGCTCACCGAGATCGACGTCGACGACCTCCCCGTCGCGATGGCCGACTTCACCGGCAACGGGAACCCCGACCTGCTGGTCCGCCGGGCCAACGGCGACCTGGACCTGTACGAGTTCGACGGCAGGCCGGGCACGGCGACCGGGGGCACCTGGCACACGGTCGCCACCGGCTGGCAGGACATGCGCCTGATGGCGCTCACCGACATCGACATGGACGGCCACCCCGACCTGCTCGGGCTGGACCAGGACGGCACGCTCGCCGTCCATCGGCACTGCGGGAAATTCAATCCCGAATCCCCGCTGGAGCTTTTCCAGGAGCCGGTAACCGTCGCCACAGGATTCGGGATCTACGACGTCATCAGCTGACCACTCCGTCGGAATCTGGATAGGTTCAATGCAATTCGAACTCTCCTCCCGTAATTTTTCCGACGACGCGGTGGCGATCGTCGGAATATCCTGTCGCCTTCCTCAGGCCCCCGATCCCGAATCATTCTGGCGGTTGCTTCGCGACGGCCGTGACGCCATTACCGAGGTGCCGGGCGGCCGGTGGGAATCGCCGGAGACCGCTTCGATGCGCGGCGGTTTCATCAACGGAATCGCCGAGTTCGATGCCGAGTTCTTCGGCATCGCGCCGAACGAGGCCGCGATGATGGACCCCCAGCAGCGGCTGGTCCTGGAACTGAGCTGGGAGGCGCTGGAGGACGCGGGCATCGTCCCGGAGAGCCTGCGCGACACCGGCACGAGCGTCTACATCGGCGCCATGGCCGGTGACTACGCCCAGCTGCTCCAGGGCAACGTGTCCCGTCACAGCCTGACCGGCCTCAGCCGCGCCCTGCTCGCCAACCGGATCTCCTACACCCTCGGGCTGCAGGGCCCCAGCCTGACCGTCGACTCGGCGCAGTCGGCCTCGCTGACCGCCGTGCACCTGGCGTGTGAGAGCCTGCGGAACGGCGAATCCGGACTGGCCATCGTCGGCGGCGTCAACCTCAACATCACCCCCGACAGCACGCTGGCCGCCGCCAGGTTCGGCGCCCTGTCGCCCGACGGCAGGTGCTTCACCTTCGACGCGCGCGCCAACGGCTACGTGCGCGGCGAGGGCGGCGGGATCGTCGTGCTCAAGCCGCTGGCCCGCGCGCTCGCCGACGGCGACCGTGTGTACTGCGTGATCGCTGGCAGCGCGGTCAACAACGACGGCGGGGGAGAGGGCCTCACCGTTCCCGACCAGCACGCCCAGGAGGAGGTCATCCGCCTGGCCCGCGAGCGGGCCGGGGTGGGCGCCGCCGACATCCAGTTCGTCGAGCTGCACGGCACGGGCACCCGGGTCGGCGACCCCGTCGAGGCCCGCGCGCTCGGCACCGCCATCGGCGCCGCGAGGGAGCCGGGCGCGCCGCTGCTCGTCGGCTCGGCCAAGACCAACGTCGGCCACCTCGAAGGGGCCGCGGGGATCGTTGGCCTCCTGAAGACCGCGCTGGCCATCAGCCACCGCGAGCTTCCCGCGTCGCTGAACTTCGAGACGCCCAACCCGCTCATCCCCCTCGACGAGCTCAACCTCCGGGTCAACACGGAGCTGAGCCCCTGGCCGCGCGCCGACGCGCCACTGGTGGCCGGGGTCAGCTCGTTCGGCATGGGCGGCGCCAACTGCCACATGATCCTCACGGAGCCCCCGCAGGAGGCGTCCGCGCCGCCCGCGTCGTCCGCGTCGTCCAAGTCCGCCTCGTCTGAGTCGTCTGAGTCGTCTGAGTCGTCTGAGTCGTCTGAGTCGTCTGAGTCGTCTGAGTCGTCTGAGTCGTCTGAGTCGTCTGAGTCGTCCGCGTCGTCCGCGTCGTCCGCGTCGTCCGCGTCGTCCGAGCCGTCCGTGCTCTCGGTGCTGTCCACACTGTCCGCGCCGTCCGCGTCGTCGGTGCTTTCCGTGCTGTCCGCGTCGTCAACCCCGTCCGAGCCGTCCGAGCCGTCCGTACCGTCCGCCGTGCCGTTGATCGTGCCGCTGTCCGGGCAGAGCGAGGCCGCGCTGCGCGGCCAGGCCGCGCGGCTGCGCGAGCACCTGCTCGCCACCCCCGGCGCCGATCCCGTGGACGTCGCCTACTCGCTGGCCACCACGCGCACGGCGTTCCCGTTCCGGGCGAGCGTCGTCGTGGAGGAACCGGCGCGCCTGGCCGGCGTACTCGGGCAGCTGTCCCGTGGCGAGCTCGCCGCCGAGATCGTGACGGGCCGGCCGCGCACCGGCGAGATCGCCTTCCTGTACGCGGGGCAGGGCAGCCAGCGCCGCGGCATGGGGCGGGAGCTGTACCGCGCGTACCCCGTCTTCGCGCGGGCCCTCGACGAGGTCGCCGCCCACTTCGAGGGCGACCTGCTCGAAGCGATGTTCACCGACCCCGGCGGCGTGCTCGACGAGACGGGCACGACCCAGCCCGCCCTCTTCGCCTTCGAGGTCGCCCTCACCCGGCTGTACGGGCACTGGGGCATCCGCCCCGGCCGTCTCATCGGCCACTCCGTCGGCGAGATCGCCGCCGCGCACGTCGCCGGCGTGCTGTCGCTGGAGGACGCCTGCGCCCTGGTCTCGGCGCGCGGCAGGCTGATGCGGGACCTGCCGGCCGGCGGCATGATGGTCGCCGTCCAGGCCACGGAGGAGGAGATCCTTCCCCTCCTCGACGCCTCGGCGAGCATCGCCGCGATCAACGGGCCGGAGTCCGTGGTCGTCTCCGGCGCGGAGGGCCGCGTCGCGGAGATCGCCGAGGAGATGCGTGAGCGCGGGCGAAAGGTCCGCCGCCTGCGCGTCAGCCACGCCTTCCACTCGCCGCTGATGGACCCGATGCTGGCGGAGTTCCGGCGGGTGGCCGAGTCGCTCACCTACCACGAGCCGGTCGTCCCGGTCGTGTCGAACCTCACCGGCGCCACCGCGTCCGGCCGGGAGCTGTGCTCGCCCGACCACTGGGTCAGGCACGTGCGCGAGGCCGTACGGTTCGGCGACGGCGTCCGCGCCCTGGCGGCCGAGGGCGTGAGCACGTTCGTGGAGATCGGTCCGGGCGCCGTCCTGACCGCGATGGGGCAGCAGTGCCTGCCGCCGGACGCCGGCGCGCGGTTCGTCACCACGCTGCGGGACGGCCGCCCGGAACCGCTCACCGCGAGCCTCGCGCTCGCCACGCTGCAGACCGGTGGCGCCGAGGTGGACGCGGAGGCGGTGTTCCCCGGCGCCCGGCGCGTCCAGCTGCCCACCTACGCCTTCCAGCGCACCCGCCACTGGCTCACCGACACCGCGCCGGCCGCGCCCGCCGCCGCCGGTGCCGGTGCCGGCACTGACACTGCCGCCGCCGACGACACCCGGCCGCTCACCGGCCGCCTGGCCGGGCTGGCCGGGCCGGAGCGGGAGCAGGTGCTCCTCGACGTCGTACGGACCTGTGTCGCGCTCGTGCTCGGCCACGCCACCACCGCGACCGTGGACGCCGGCACCGCCTTCAAGGCGCTCGGGTTCGACTCCTACAGCGCGGTCGAGCTCAGGAACAGGCTCAACGCGGCCACCGGCCTGGCGTTGCCGAGCTCGCTGCTGTTCGACTACCCCACGCCGGCCGCGCTCGCCGCGTTCCTGCGTACGGAGCTGACGGGTGGCCCCGGAGACCCCGCGCCCGCGCCGGTGGTGGGACGGGTGGTGGGACACGACGAGCCGATCGCGATCGTCGGCATGGCCTGCCGGTTCCCCGGCGGCGTGGTCTCCCCGGACGACCTGTGGGAGCTGGTGGTCTCGGAAGGGGACGCGATCGGGGAGTTCCCCGTCGACCGCGGCTGGGACCTGGCCGGGCTGTACGACCCGGACCCCGGCGGCAGCGGCACCTCCTACGCGAGGCACGGCGGCTTCCTGTACGAGGCCGCGGAGTTCGATCCCGGCTTCTTCGGCATCTCGCCGCGCGAGGCCCTCGCCATGGACCCGCAGCAGCGGTTGCTGCTGGAGACCTCGTGGGAGGCGATCGAGCGGGCCGGGATCGACCCGGCCGGGTTGCGCGGCAGCCGCACCGGGGTGTTCGCCGGCGCGACGGCCCAGGACTACGGCCCCAGGCTGCACGAGGCCGTCGGGAACGCCGAGGGCTACGTCCTGACCGGGACCACCGGCAGCGTGATCTCCGGACGCGTGGCGTTCTCGTTCGGCTTCGAGGGCCCGGCCGTCACGGTCGACACCGCGTGCTCGTCGTCGCTGGTCGCGCTGCACCTGGCCGCGCAGTCGCTGCGCTCGGGCGACTGCGACCTCGCCCTCGCCGGCGGCGCGACCGTGATGTCCTCGCCCGGCATGTTCGTGGAGTTCTCCCGCCAGCGCGGCCTGTCGCCGGACGGGCGGTGCAAGGCGTTCTCCTCGGAGGCCGACGGCACCGGCTGGGCCGAGGGCATCGGCATGCTGCTCGTCGAGCGGCTCTCGGACGCCCGGCGCAACGGCCACCGGGTCCTCGCCGTCATGCGCGGCAGCGCGATCAACCAGGACGGCGCCAGCAACGGGCTCACCGCCCCCAACGGCCCCTCCCAGCAGCGGCTGATCCGCCAGGCCCTGGCCAGCGCGAACCTGTCGGCGGCCGACGTCGACGCGGTCGAGGCCCACGGCACCGGGACCGTGCTCGGCGACCCGATCGAGGCGCAGGCCATCCTCGCCACGTACGGCCAGGACCGTCCCGAGGACCGTCCGCTGTGGCTGGGGTCGCTGAAGTCGAACATCGGCCATGCCCAGGCGGCGGCGGGTGTGGGTGGTGTGATCAAGATGGTGATGGCGATGCGGCACGGGACGCTGCCGCGCACGCTGCACGTCGAGGAGCCGTCGCCGCACGTGGACTGGTCGGCGGGCGCCGTCGAGCTGCTGACCGAGGCCCGTCCCTGGGCCGTCGAGGAGCGCCCGCGCCGGGCCGCGATCTCCTCCTTCGGCATCAGCGGCACCAACGCGCACGTGATCATCGAGCAGGGGCCCCGGGAGCCGGACACCGGCACCGGCGACGTCGAGCTGCCCGTCACGCCCTGGCTGGTCTCCGCGAGGAGCCCGGAGGCGCTGCGGGCGCAGGCCGGGCGGCTCGCGTCGTGGATGACGCCGGACACGCCGATCGCCGCGACCGGCGCCGCCCTGGCCGCCGGTCGCGCGCCGCTGGAACAGCGCGCGGTGGTCGTCGGCGCCGACCGCGAGGAACTGCTGGCGGGCCTGCGGGCACTGGCCGAGCGTACGGCGGCACCCGGCGTGGTGACCGGCGGCGGCCAGGGCGGCAGGCTGGCCCTGCTGTTCACCGGGCAGGGCAGCCAGCGGCTGGGCATGGGCCGCGACCTGGCCGCCGCCTTCCCGGTGTTCGCCGAGGCGCTGGAGGAGATCCGCGCCCTGCTGGACGCGCGGTTGCCGTACCCGCTCCGCGAGGCGATGTTCACCGACCCCGACGGCGTGCTCGACGAGACGCTGATGACCCAGCCCGCCCTCTTCGCCTTCGAGGTCGCGCTCTCCCGCCTGCTGGGCTCCCTGGGCGTGAGGCCGGACGTCGTGACCGGCCACTCCGTCGGCGAGATCGCCGCGGCCCACGTGGCGGGCGTCTTCTCCCTGGCCGACGCCTGCACGCTGGTCGCGGCGCGGGCCAGGCTGATGCAGGAGCTTCCCTCGGGCGGGGCGATGCTCGCGATCGCCGCCTCGGAGGCCGACGTGCTGCCGCTCGTCGAGGGGCGCGAGGACCAGGTCGCCATCGCGGCCGTCAACACGCCCACCTCGGTGGTGATCTCCGGCGTCGAGTCCGTGGTCGAGGAGATCGCCCGGCAGGTCACCGTGCGCACGCGCCGGCTGCGGGTCTCGCACGCCTCCCACTCGCCGCTGATGGAGCCGATGCTGGCCGAGTTCGGTCGGGTCGCGGACACCATCACCTACCACGAGCCCCGCATCCCGGTCGTCTCCGCCGTCACCGGCGAGCTCACGACCCCCGGCCAGCTCACCGACGCCCGGTACTGGGTCGAGCACGTGCGGCGGCCGGTCCGCTTCGCCGACGCGATCGGCGCCACGGAGGCGGACGTCTTCCTGGAGGTCGGGCCCGACGGGATCCTGACCGGCCTGGCCCAGCAGACGCTCGCCGACGGGGTGTTCGTCGCGGCCGCGCGCAAGGAGCGTGAGGAGGCCCGTACCTTCGTGCAGGCCCTCGGCAGGCTCCACGCCTGCGGCACCGCCGTCGACTGGGACGCCTACTTCGCCGCCGTCCCGGCCCGTGGCGTCGATCTGCCCACCTACGCCTTCCAGCGCGAGCGGTACTGGCTGGAGTCCGGCGGGCCCGTCACCATGCCCACGGAGCACACCGGGCTGTTCGAGGTCGACTGGGTCCCCGTACCGGCCACCGGCGCTCCCGGGGGCGCCGCCTCCGGCGACGTGTTCCTGGACTGGGTGGACGAGGACGGGCGGGACGAGACGGCACGGGCCCGCGCGGCCGTGCTGCGCGTGCTCTCCGCCGTCCAGGACCGGCTCGCCGGCGACCACCCCTCGTCCTCGCGGCTGGTGATCCTCACCAGGGGCGCGACCGGCGCGGAGCCCGACCTGGCCGCGACGGCCGTCTGGGGCCTGGTGCGGTCCGCGCAGACCGAGTACCCCGGCCGGTTCGTGCTGCTCGACCATGACGGCGCCTCGCGGGACAGTGCCTCACAGGACAGCGCCTCACGGGACAGTGCCTCACAGGACAGCGCCTCACGGGACAGTGCCTCACAGGACGTCGCCGCCGCCCTCGCCTACGACGAGCCGCAGCTGGCGGTACGAGAAGGAAAGATCTTCGTTCCCCGGCTGGCCAGGCGCGACCTGCCGCCGGGGGAGGCGCCGTGGGCATCCGACGGCACCGTCCTGGTCACCGGCGCCACGGGCGGGCTGGGGCGGGTGGTCACCCGGCACCTCGTCACCACGCACGGCGTACGCGACCTCGTGCTGCCCACCCGCGACCCGGGGGCGGCGGGCGCCGTCGAGCTGGCGGCCGAGCTGACCGCGCTCGGCGCGCGGGTCGAGCTGACCGCGTGCGACCTGTCCGACCGTGACGCGCTGGCGTCGCTCATCGGCTCCTGCCGGACGCTGACCGGGGTCGTGCACATCGCCGGAGTCCTGGACGACGGCGTCGTCTCGTCCCTGAACGCGGAACGGCTCGACGCCGTGTGGCGTACCAAGGCCGAATCCGCCTGGCTCCTGCACGAGCTGACCCGCGACCGCGACCTGTCGGCGTTCGTGCTGTTCTCGTCGTGCGCGGGCACGCTGGGCAGCGCGGGCCAGGCCAACTACGCCGCGTCCAACGCGTTCCTGGACGGCCTGGCCCGGCACCGCCGCGCGCTCGGCCTGCCCGCGACGGCGCTCGCGTGGGGCCTGTGGGACAGCTCCTCGGAGTCCGGCGGCATGGGGGCGACGCTCGCCACGGCCGACCTGGCGCGGTGGGCGCGGCTGGGCGTCGCCCCGCTGCCGCCGGACCAGGCGCTCACGCTCCTCGACGCGGCGCTCGCCGCGCGGGCGGAGACGGTGCTTCCCGCGCGGCTGAGCCTGGCGAGGGTCGCCGATCCGGCGCCCGCGATGCTGCGCGGCCTGCTGCGCACGCCGATCGAGCGCCGCGCGGCCGGAGCGTCCGGCGAGTCCGACGACGTGGCCCTCGGGCAGCTCCTGCGCGGCATGAGCCCCGAGGAGCGGGAACGCACGCTCCTCGACCTGGTACGCGGCCAGGCGGCCCTGGTGCTCGGGCACGTCACACCGCACGTGATCAGCGCGACGGGCGCGTTCAAGGACGCTGGCTTCGACTCGCTGACCGCGGTCGAGCTCAGGAACAGGCTCAACGCGGCCACCGGCCTGCGGCTGCCGAGCTCGCTGCTGTTCGACTACCCGTCGCCGACGACGCTGACGGAGTACCTGCGGGCGGAACTGCTGGGCGACACCACGGCGGTCTCCTCGGCGGTCCGGACGACCGGACACGACGAGCCGATCGCGATCGTGGGGATGGCCTGCCGCTTCCCCGGCGGGGTCTCCTCGCCCGAGGACCTGTGGGACCTGGTGGCGGCCGGTGCCGACGTGGTCGGCGAGTTCCCCACCGACCGCGGCTGGGACCTGGACCGGCTGTTCTCCTCCGACCCGGACGACAAGGGCACCTCCTCCACCCGGTACGGCGGGTTCCTCTACGACGCGGCCGAGTTCGACGCGGGCTTCTTCGGCATCTCGCCGCGCGAGGCCCTCGCCATGGACCCGCAGCAGCGGTTGCTGCTGGAGACCTCGTGGGAGGCGGTCGAGCACGCCGACATCGACGCGGCGGAGCTGCGGGGAAGCCGGACCGGGGTGTTCACCGGCATCGCCCCCATGGAGTACGGGCCGCGACGCTTCGAGGGCGCGGGGGCCGCGGAGTCCGTGGAGGGGTACCTCCTCACCGGCGGCCTGGCCAGCGTCGCCTCCGGCCGGGTGTCCTACACCCTGGGCCTGGAGGGCCCCGCGATCACCGTCGACACCGCGTGCTCGTCGTCATTGGTCGCGCTGCACCTGGCCACCCAGGCACTGCGTACGGGCGAGTGCGACCTGGCGCTCGCGGGCGGCGTGATGGTGATGGCCTCGCCCGGCACGTTCGTGGAGTTCTCCCGGCAGCGCGGCCTGTCGGCCGACGGCCGGTGCAAGGCGTTCTCAGCGGAGGCCGACGGCACCGGCTGGGCCGAGGGCGTCGGCGTCCTGCTGGTCGAACGGCTCTCGGACGCCGAGCGCAACGGCCACCGGGTGCTGGCCGTGGTCCGCGGGTCGGCGATCAACCAGGACGGCGCGAGCAACGGCCTGACCGCTCCCAACGGCCCGGCACAGCAGCGGGTGATCCGCCAGGCGCTGGCGAACGCCGGTCTGTCGAGCGCGGACGTGGACGTGGTCGAGGCGCACGGCACCGGGACGGTGCTGGGCGACCCGATTGAGGCGCAGGCACTGATCGCCACCTACGGCCAGGACCGTCCCGGGGACCGTCCGCTGTGGCTGGGGTCGCTGAAGTCGAACATCGGCCACGCCCAGGCCGCGGCCGGTGTCGGTGGCGTGATCAAGATGGTGATGGCCCTGCGCAACGGCGTCATGCCGCGAACCCTGCACGCCGAGGAGCCGTCGCCGCACGTGGACTGGTCCGCGGGCGCGGTGGAGCTGCTGACCGAGGCCCGTCCCTGGGAGGTGCACGACCGCCCGCGCCGGGCCGCCGTCTCGTCCTTCGGGGTGAGCGGCACGAACGCGCACGTGATCATCGAGCAGGGTCCGGTGGAGGAGCCTGGATCTGCGGGGACCGGGCTGCCGGTGACGCCGTGGCTGATCTCGGCCAAGACGCCGGAGGCGCTGCGGGGACAGGCTTCGCGGCTGGCGTCCTGGGTGGAGGAGCATCCGGAACTGGACGTGGCCGGTGCCGCCTGGACGCTGGCGACCGGCCGTTCGGTGCTGGAGCAGCGTGCCGTGGTGGTCGGTGCCGACCAGAGCGAGCTGGTGGCGGGTCTGCGTGCGCTGGCCGACGGTACGACGGTGCTGGAGCCGAACAGTGGTGGGCTGGCGATGTTGTTCGCCGGTCAGGGCAGCCAGCGGGTGGGCATGGGCCGCGAGCTGGCTTCCGCCTTCCCGGTGTTCGCCGAGGCGCTGGACGAGGTGTGCGCTCTGCTGCCGGGGTCATTGCGGGAGACGATGTTCTCCGGTCCGGCGGAGGCACTGGCCGAAACGGGGACGACCCAGCCGGCGCTGTTCGCCTTCGAGGTTGCCCTCTACCGGTTGCTGACCTCGTTCGGTGTCACCCCGGATGTGCTGGTGGGTCACTCGGTCGGGGAGATCGCCGCCGCTCACGTGGCGGGAGTGCTCTCGCTGGCCGACGCCTGCTCCCTGGTCTCGGCCCGCGCCCGGTTGATGCAGGCGCTGCCGGAAGGTGGGGCGATGCTGGCCATCGCCGCCCCCGAGGCGGACATCCTTCCCCTGTTGGAGGGCCGCGAGGACGTGAGCGTCGCAGCGGTGAACGGCTCGGCGGCCGTGGTGATCTCCGGCAGCGAGAACGCGATAGAGGAGATCGCCCAGCAGGTCACCGCACGGACCCGGCGCCTGCGCGTCTCCCACGCCTTCCACTCACCGTTGATGGAGCCGATGCTCGCGGAGTTCGAGCAGGTCGTCTCCACCCTGACCTTCGCCGAGCCGGCCATCCCCGTCGTCTCCAACGTGACGGGCCGACCAGCCGAGCCGGGCTTGCTCACCGACCCGCGCTACTGGGTGCGGCACGTCCGTGAGGCCGTGCGCTTCGCCGACGGGGTGACCGCCTGCCAGGCGGGGGTGTTCCTGGAGGTCGGACCGGACGGGGTGCTCACCGGCCTGGCCCAGCAGAGCGTCGAGAACGGCGCCTTCGTTGCGACCGCGCGCAAGGACCGCGACGAGGTCCGGGCCCTGGTCGAGGCACTGGGACGGCTGCACACCCACGGCGTCACCGTCGACTGGACGGCCATCCTCACCCCGAGAGCGCACCTCGACCTGCCGACGTACGCCTTCCAGCACCAGCGCTACTGGCTGGAGTCGGGCAGGTCCGGTGGTGACGTGGCGGCGGCCGGGCTCGGCGCCGTCGACCACCCGATGCTCAGCGCCGCCGTCCCGGCCCCCGACGGCGACAGCCTCACGCTCACCGGGCGGCTCTCCCTGGCCACGCTGCCCTGGCTCGCCGACCACGCGGTCAACGGCACGGCGATCCTCCCCGGTACGGGCTTCCTGGAGATAGCGCTGCGTGCCGCGGCCGAGACCGAGGACTGCGAGACGGTCTCCGAACTGGCCCTGCAGGCACCCCTCGTCCTCACGCACGACCACCCCGTCCAGCTCCAGGTCGTCATCGACGCCCCCGACGGCGGTGGGCAGCGCGGCCTGGCCCTGTACTCACGGCCCGAGGGCACGACCACCTGGCAGCGGCACGCCCAGGGGACGCTCGGCCCCGCCGCGGCCGAGCCCGGCTTCGACCTGGCGCAGTGGCCGCCGCCGGGCGCGCGGCCCGTCGACGTCGACGACCTCTACGACAACCTCGCCGTCACGGGTCTGGAGTACGGAGCCGCCTTCCAGGGCCTGGTGAGCGCCTGGCAGCGGGACGGCGCCGTCTACGCCGAGATCGTCCTGCCCGACCAGGCGCGGGCCGGTACGGAGCGGTTCGGGTTCCACCCCGCCCTCCTCGACGCGGTACTGCACTCCATCACGCTCGGCGACCTCCTGCCGCCCAGCGAGCCCGGCC
Organism: Streptosporangium sp. NPDC002721; assembly: GCF_042888905.1. Lineage (NCBI taxonomy): Bacteria > Bacillati > Actinomycetota > Actinomycetes > Streptosporangiales > Streptosporangiaceae > Streptosporangium > Streptosporangium sp. NPDC002721. The sequence goes on along the minus strand of NZ_JBIAQI010000017.1, from coordinate 55,065 downwards.
ACCCGTTCCTGCCCTTCGCCTGGTCCGGCGTCTCGGCGCACGCGGCGGGCGGGACCGCGGCGCGGGTACGGACCACCGCCAAGGGACCGGGCGAGCTCTCGCTGAGCGTCGCCGACCACACCGGCGCGCCGATCCTCACGGTGGACTCCCTGGTGGTCAGGCCCGTGGCGACGGAGCTGTCCCCGGAGAGCACGCCGTACGCGCTCGACTGGGTGAGCGTGCGGGCCGGTGGGGCGGAGCCCGGACGGGTGGTGGAACTCCGCGACCCCTCCTCCCTGGAGGAGGCCGTCGGCGCGGAGCACGTCATCATGCGCGTCCCGGCCGGTACGGGCCGCGAGCGGACGTACGAGGTGCTGCGGCTCGTCCAGGAATGGCTCGCGGACGAGCGGCTGGCGCGGTCGCGGCTGGTGCTGGTCACCGGCGGCGCGGTCGGCGTGGCCGAGGGCGACGTGCCCGACCTGTCCACCGCCCCGGTCTGGGGACTGATCAGGTCCGCCCAGTCCGAGCACGCCGGGCGGTTCGTCCTCGTGGACACCGACGGCCACCCCGATTCGGAGGCCGCGCTGCTTCGCGCCTGTGCCTCCGGCGAGCCGCAGTTGGCCCTGCGCTCCGGTGCGATCCGGGTGCCGCGGATCGTACCGCTGACCGCCGCGCCGGTGGCCGAGCGTCCGTCCGGGATCCAGGAGGGGACGGTGCTGCTGACCGGCGGCACCGGCGAGCTCGCCCGCCTGGCCGCGCGCCGGCTCGTCACCGAGCACGGGGCCCGGAACCTGCTGCTGGCCGGTCGCCGCGGCCCGGCGGCGCCCGGGGCCGACGACCTGCTCGCCGAGCTCACGGCGCTCGGCGCGCAGGTCACGATCGCCGCCTGCGACGTGTCCGACCGGGCCGAGCTCGCCGCCCTGCTGGCGGACGTCCCCGGCGACCGGCCGCTGACCGGGGTGATCCATCTCGCCGGGGTCGTCGACGACGGCGCGGTGACGGCGCTCACCCCGGAGCGGATCGACCGGGTCTTCGCGCCGAAGGCGGACGCGGCCTGGTACCTGCACGAGCTCACCGGCGAGCTCGACCTGTCGTTCTTCGTGATGTACTCCTCCATCGCCGGCATCGTCGGCAGCGCCGGCCAGGCGAACTACGCCGCGGCCAACACCTACCTGGACGCGCTGGCGTCGTACCGCCGCGCGCTGGGGCTGCCCGCACTCTCCCTGGCCTGGGGGCTGTGGGAGACCGACAGCGGCATGGCGGGCGCGCTCAGCCAGGCCGACGTGGCCCGCCTCGGCAGGATCGGGCTCGCCCCGCTCCCGGCGGCGCAGGGCATGTCCCTGCTGGACGCGGCGCTCACGCTCGACAGGGAGGTGCAGATCCCCGCCCGCCTCGACACCGCGACACTGCGTCGCCAGGACGAGATCCCCGCCGTCTTCCGGGCGCTGGTCAAGCCCCAGGCGCGGCGGACCGCGACGGCCAGGCCCGTGCGGGTGGGAGCCGACAGGGCGGCGCTGCTCTCGCTCATCAGGACGAACATCGCCCTCGTGCTCGGACACGCCGACGCCAACGCCGTGGACGCCGAGGCCGCCTTCAAGGACCTCGGCTTCGACTCGCTGAGCTCCGTGGAGCTGCGCAACAGGCTCAACGCCGCCACCGGGCTGCGGCTGCCCGCCACCCTGCTGTTCAACTTCCCCACCACGGACGCGCTCGCCGACCACCTGCACGAGCAGCTCACCGGCGCCTCGCGCGCCGAACAGGTGAGCGCCCACACCGGTCCCGCGGACGAGCCCATCGCGATCGTCGGCATGGCCTGCCGCTACCCCGGCGGTGTGGACTCTCCCGACGACCTCTGGCGGCTCCTCGTCCGGGCCGACGACGCGATCACCTCCTTCCCCGGCAACCGAGGCTGGGACCTGGAGCGGCTCTACGACCCCGACCCCGCCCACGCCGGTACGAGTTACGCGCGCGAAGGCGGCTTCCTGCACGACGCCGACCAGTTCGACACCGCCCTGTTCGGCATCTCGCCGCGCGAGGCCACCGCGACGGACCCGCAGCAGCGGTTGCTGCTGGAGACCTCGTGGGAGGCGATCGAGCGGGCGGGGATCAGCCCGAAGGCGATGCGCGGCAGCCGGACGGGCGTCTTCGCCGGGGTGATGTACCACGACTACGGCGGCCGCCTGCCGCACGCGCCCGAGGGCTTCGAGGGTTTCGTCCTCAACGGCAGCGCGGGCAGCATCGCCTCGGGCCGGGTCGCCTACACCTTCGGGCTGGAGGGTCCGGCGGTCACGGTGGACACCGCGTGCTCGTCGTCGCTGGTCGCGCTGCACCTGGCCGCGCAGTCGCTGCGGTCGGGCGAGTGCGACCTGGCGCTGGCCGGAGGTGTGACCGTCATGGCCACGCCCGGCGTCTTCATCGAGTTCTCCCGGCAGCGAGGGCTCGCCGCGGACGGGCGGTGCAAGGCGTTCTCCTCGGAGGCCGACGGCACCGGCTGGGGCGAGGGCGTCGGCATGCTGCTCGTCGAGCGGCTCTCGGACGCGCGTCGCAACGGTCACCAGGTCCTCGCCGTCCTGCGCGGCAGCGCCGTCAACCAGGACGGCGCGAGCAACGGCCTGACCGCCCCCAACGGCCCGGCGCAGGAACGGGTGATCCGTCAGGCGCTGGCGAACGCCGGGTTGTCGAGCGCGGACGTGGACGCGGTCGAGGCGCACGGCACGGGCACCAGGTTGGGTGACCCGATCGAGGCGCAGGCCATCTTGGCCACGTACGGCCAGGACCGGCCGGAGGACCGTCCGCTGTGGCTGGGCTCGTTGAAGTCGAACATCGGTCACACCCAGGCCGCCGCCGGTGTGGGTGGTGTGATCAAGATGGTGATGGCGATGCGGCACGGGACGCTGCCGCGCACGCTGCACGTCGAGGAGCCGTCGCCGCACGTGGACTGGACGGCGGGCGCCGTCGAGCTGCTGACCGAGGCGCGTCCCTGGGAAACCGAGGAGCACCCGCGCCGGGCCGGTGTCTCGTCCTTCGGGGTGAGCGGCACGAACGCGCACGTGATCATCGAGCAGAGCCCGGCCGCCACCGCACCCGCCGACGCCGTCGAGCTTCCCGTCGTGCCGTGGCTGATCTCCGCCAACGACACCGAGGCCCTCCGGGCGCAGGCCGGTCGGCTCGCGGACTGGGGGGCGTCACAGGACGACGTCTCGCCGGCCGCCGTCGGCAAGGCACTGGTGTCGACGCGTTCGGTGCTGGAGCGGCGTGCGGTGGTGGTGGGTGCCGACCGGTCCGAGCTGGTGGCGGGTCTGCGTGCGCTGGCCGACGGGACGACGGTGCTGGAGTCAGCCGGTGCTGGGCTGGCGATGTTGTTCGCCGGTCAGGGCAGCCAGCGGGTCGGGATGGGGCGTGAGCTGGCTTCCGCCTTCCCGGTGTTCGCCGAGGCGCTGGACGAGGTGTGTGCTCTGCTTCCCGGCTCGTTGCGGGAGACGATGTTCTCCGGTCCGGCGGAGGTGCTGGATGAGACGGGGACGACTCAGCCGGCGCTGTTCGCCTTCGAGGTCGCCCTGTACCGGTTGCTGACCTCGTTCGGTGTCACCCCGGATGTGCTGGTGGGTCACTCGGTCGGGGAGGTCGCCGCCGCTCACGTGGCGGGAGTGCTTTCGCTGGCCGACGCCTGCTCCCTGGTCTCGGCCCGCGCCCGGTTGATGCAGGCGCTGCCGCAGGGCGGGGCGATGCTGGCCATCGCCGCCCCCGAGGCGGACATCCTTCCCCTGCTGGAAGGCCGCGAGGACGTGAGCGTCGCAGCGGTGAACGGCCCGGCGGCCGTGGTGATCTCCGGCAGCGAGAACGCGATAGAGGAGATCGCCGCACAAGTGAGTGCCCGCACCCGCAGACTGCGCGTCTCCCACGCCTTCCACTCACCGTTGATGGAGCCGATGCTCGCCGAGTTCCAGCAGGTCGTCTCCACCCTGACCTTCGCCGAGCCGGTCATCCCCGTCGTCTCCAACGTGACGGGCCGACCGGCCGAGGCGGGTCTGCTCACCGACCCGGCGTACTGGGTGCGGCACGTGCGTGAGGCCGTGCGCTTCGCCGACGGGGTGACCGCCTGCCAGGCGGGGGTGTTCCTGGAGGTCGGACCGGACGGGGTGCTCACCGGCCTAGCCCAGCAGAGCGTCGAGAACGGCGCCTTCGTCGCGACTGCGCGCAAGGACCGCGACGAGGTCCGGGCCCTGGTCGAGGCGCTGGGACGGCTGCACACCCACGGCGTCACCGTCGACTGGGACACCTACTTCGGCTCGGTGCCCGCCAGTCACGTGGAGCTGCCCACCTACGCCTTCCAGCGCCGCCGCTACTGGCTCGACGCCACGGCCGAAGTCACCTCCGGCGGCGGCCTGGTGGCGACGGATCACCCGCTGCTGACCGCGGTCGTCCCGGCTCCCGCCTCCGGCACGCTCACGCTCATCGGCCGCCTGTCCCTGTCCACGCAGCCGTGGCTGGCCGACCACGCCGTGGACGGCCAGGTGGTCGTACCGGGCGCGGCGCAGGTCGAGCTCGCGATACGCGCCGGGGACGAGATCGGCTGCCCGGTACTCGACGAGCTCACCCTCCAGGCCCCCATGGTGCTGCCCGAGGGCGGCGGCCTCCAGCTCCAGGTCGTGGTCGCGGGTGCCGACGACTCGGGTCGCCGCCAGGTGACGATCCACTCGCGCGCCGGGGACGCGGCGGACTGGCGGCAGAACGCCCAGGGCGTCCTCGCCCCGGCGGCCGCCGTCGCGCCCGCCTTCGATCTCGCGCAGTGGCCACCACCCGGCGCCGAGGTCCTTGACGTGGACAGCGTCTACGCCGACCTCGCCGCGATCGGCATGGAGTACGGCGAGACCTTCCAGTGCCTCCAGGCCGCCTGGCGGCGGGACGGCGTCGTCTACGCCGAGGTCGCCCTGCCGGAGCGGTCCGGTGCCGACGCCCGGCGGTTCGGGCTGCACCCGGCGCTGCTCGACGCCTCCCTGCACGCCATCCCCATGGCCGGGCTCCTGCCCGAGGCGGAGCCCGGCCGGCCGTTCATCCCCTTCGCCTGGAACGACGTGACGCTGCACGCCGAGGGGGCGGCGGCCCTGCGGGTCCGCATCACCCCGGCGGGTGGCACCGGCGTGTTCGGTCTGGAGGTGGCGGACACCACGGGAGCGGCCGTCGCGGAGGTCGGCTCGCTCATCCTCCGCCCCCGGTCCGCCGAGCGGTCGTCGGCGCGGCGCAACTCCCTGTTCCAGCTGGAGTGGGTGCGGGCGGGTCGTACCGGACGGACGGATCTTCCGTACACACTCCTCGACGTGCCCTCGGACGAGGCGCCCGCTCCCGAGGCGGTCAGGCGCGCCACGAGCGCGGTCCTCGCCGCGCTGCAGGCGGACCCAGGCGTTTCGCCGCTGGTCGTCGTCACGCGTGGCGCGGTGGTGGCGGTCGAGGGCGAGGTGCCGGACCTGGCGCTGGCCGCGGTGTGGGGTCTGGTACGGGCGGCGCAGGCAGAGCAGCCGGGCCGGTTCGTGCTGCTGGACCTGGACACCGAGTCGCTCGACGAGCACACGGTCGGCCAGGCGCTGGCCACGGGAGAACCGCAGGTGGCGGTGCGAGCCGGGCAGCTGCTGACGCCGAGACTGAACCGCGGCGCGAACGTCGGCGACGAGCTCTTGAGCGGTGCCGAGCCGGTGTTCGGGCCGGAGGGCACGGTGCTGGTCACCGGCGGCACCGGCGGCCTGGGCGCGGTGGTGGCCAGGCACCTGGTGACAGACCATGGCGTGCAAAACCTGCTGCTGGCCAGCCGTCGCGGCGTCCAGGCGCCCGGAGCCGCCGAGCTGGTGGCGGAGCTGACGGAGCTGGGCGCGACGGTCGAGGTCGCGGCCTGCGACGTCGGCGACCGCGAGGACCTGGCGAGACTGGTCGCATCAGCTCCGCTGACCGGCATCGTGCACACCGCCGGGGTGCTGGACGACGGCGTCGTCGACTCCCTCACCCCCGAGCGCCTCGACGCCGTACTACGCCCCAAGGCCGACGCCGCCTGGTATCTCCACGAGCTGACCCAAGACCTCGACCTGTCCGCCTTCGTGCTGTTCTCCTCGCTCTCCGGGGTGCTGGGCAGCGCGGGCCAGGGCAACTACGCCGCGGCCAACACCTTCCTGGACGCCCTCGCCGAGCGGCGCCGGGCGCAGGGGCTCGCGGCCGTCTCGCTGGCCTGGGGACTGTGGGCCTCGGGCGGCATGGCGGGCGAGCTGACCGAGTCCGACCTGCACCGCCTTGAGCGCGGCGGCATCACGCCGCTGCCCGTCGACGACGGCCTCGCCCTGTTCGACGTCGCGGTCGGCCACGAGCGGGCCGTGCTGGTCCCCGCCTCGCTGAACCTCCCGGCGCTGCAGGCTCAGGCCCAGGCGGGCACGCTGCCGGCGGCCCTTCGCGGACTGGTCCGCGCGCCGGCCCGGCGGACCGGCGCGACCGTGACCGATCCGGCCGATCTCCTCCGGCTGGTACGCACCCGGGCGGCGACGGTCCTCGGCTTCTCCGACACGGAGGCGGTCGAGCCGGCCAAGCGCTTCCAGGAGATCGGTTTCGACTCGCTGACCGCGGTCGAGTTCCGCAACCAGCTCAGTACGGCGACCGGGCTGCGGCTCCCGGCCACCCTCGTCTTCGACTACCCGACAGCCGAGGCGCTGGCCGACTATCTGGCGGCGGAGCTGGCCGGTGGTCAGGTCTCGCGGGTGGTCGCGGCCGACGTCTCGGTGGCCGACGAGCCGATCGCGATCGTGGGGATGGCCTGCCGGTTCCCGGGCGGGGTGTCCTCGCCCGAGGGGTTGTGGGAGCTGGTGTCGGCCGGTACGGACGCCATCGGCGAGTTCCCCGCCGACCGCGGCTGGGACATGGAGCGGCTCTACGACACCGACCCCGACAGCCGGGGCACCTCGTACGTGCGGCACGGCGGTTTCCTGTACGACGCCGCCGACTTCGACCCCGGCTTCTTCGGCATCTCGCCGCGCGAGGCCCTGGCCATGGACCCGCAGCAGCGTTTGTTGCTGGAGGCGTCGTGGGAGGCGGTCGAGCGGGCGGGGCTGGACCCGGTGGGGTTGCGCGGCAGCCGTACGGGTGTGTTCGCGGGTGTGATGTACCACGACTACGCGCCCCAGCTCTCGAACGTGCCGGGCGAACTGGAGGGCCTGATCGGCACCGGTAGTTCGGGGAGCATCGCCTCGGGCCGGGTGTCGTACACGTTCGGGTTCGAGGGTCCGGCGGTCACCGTCGACACCGCGTGCTCGTCGTCGCTGGTGGCGCTGCACCTGGCCGCGCAGGCACTGCGCACCGGCGAGTGCGACCTGGCCCTCGCGGGCGGCGTCACGGTGATGGCCACGCCGAGCACGTTCGTGGAGTTCTCGCGACAGCGTGGCCTGTCACCGGACGGCAGGTGCAAGGCGTTCTCAGCAGAGGCCGACGGCACCGGCTGGGGTGAGGGTGTCGGTGTCCTGCTGGTCGAGCGGCTGTCGGACGCGCGTCGCAACGGTCACCGGGTGCTGGCGGTGGTGCGGGGCAGCGCGGTCAACCAGGACGGTGCGAGCAACGGCCTGACCGCGCCGAACGGTCCCTCGCAGCAGCGGGTGATCCGTCAGGCGCTGGCGAACGCGGGGTTGTCGAGCGCGGATGTGGACGTGGTCGAGGCTCATGGCACCGGGACGGTGCTGGGCGACCCGATTGAGGCGCAGGCGCTGATCGCCACCTATGGCCAGGACCGTCCGGAGGACCGTCCGCTGTGGCTGGGGTCGCTGAAGTCGAACATCGGCCACGCCCAGGCCGCCGCCGGTGTCGGCGGTGTGATCAAGATGGTGATGGCGATGCGGCACGGGACGCTGCCGCAGACCTTGCACGCCGAGGAGCGGTCGGGGCACATCGACTGGTCGGCGGGCACGGTGGAGTTGCTGACCGAGGCCCGTCCCTGGGAGGTGCAGGACCGCCCGCGCCGGGCGGCGGTGTCCTCCTTCGGGATCAGCGGCACGAACGCACACGTGATCATCGAGCAGGGCCCGGTGTCGGAGCCGGAGCTCCCTGACGGTGGTGAGCTGCCGGTGACGCCGTGGCTGATCTCGGCCAAGACGCCGGAGGCGCTGCGGGGACAGGCTTCCCGGCTCGCGGACTGGGCGCAGGAGCATCCGGAACTGGACGTGACCGGTGCCGCCTGGACGCTGGCGACCGGCCGTTCGGTGCTGGAGCGGCGTGCGGTGGTGGTGGGTGCCGACCGGTCCGAGTTGGTGGCGGGTCTGCGTGCGCTGGCCGACGGCACGACGGTGCTGGAGTCGGCCGGTGGTGGGCTGGCGATGTTGTTCGCCGGTCAGGGCAGCCAGCGGGTCGGGATGGGGCGTGAGCTGGCGGAGGCGTTCCCGGTGTTCGCCGAGGCGCTGGACGAGATCTGCGCGCTACTTCCCGGCTCGCTGCGCGAGACGATGTTCTCCGGTCCCGATGGCGTGCTCAACGAGACCGGAACGACCCAGCCGGCCCTGTTCGCCTTCGAGGTCGCTCTGTACCGGCTGCTCACTTCCTTCGGCGTCACCCCGGATGTCCTGGTGGGTCACTCGGTCGGGGAGATCGCCGCCGCTCACGTGGCGGGAGTGCTCTCGCTGGCCGACGCCTGCTCCCTGGTCTCGGCCCGCGCCCGGTTGATGCAGGCGCTGCCGGAAGGTGGGGCGATGCTGGCCATCGCCGCCCCCGAGGCGGACATCCTTCCCCTGCTGGAAGGCCGCGAGGACGTGAGCGTCGCAGCGGTGAACGGCCCGGCGGCCGTGGTGATCTCCGGCAGCGAGAACGCGATAGAGGAGATCGCCCAGCAGGTCACCGCACGGACCCGGCGCCTGCGCGTCTCCCACGCCTTCCACTCACCGCTGATGGAGCCGATGCTCGCCGAGTTCCAGCAGGTCGTCTCCACCCTGACCTTCGCCGAGCCGGCCATCCCCGTCATCTCCAACGTGACGGGCCGACCAGCCGAGCCGGGCCTGCTCACCGACCCGCGCTACTGGGTGCGGCACGTCCGTGAGGCCGTGCGCTTCGCCGACGGGGTGACCGCCTGCCAGGCGGGGGTGTTCCTGGAGGTCGGACCGGACGGGGTGCTCACCAGCCTGGCCCAGCAGAGCGTCGAGAACGGCGCCTTCGTCGCGACCGCGCGCAAGGACCGCGACGAGGTCCGGGCCCTGGTCGAGGCACTGGGACGGCTGCACACCCACGGCGTCACCGTCGACTGGACGGCCATCCTCACCCCGAGAGCGCACCTCGACCTGCCGACGTACGCCTTCCAGCGTGACCGGTTCTGGATCCCGACGCTGAGCGAGGCCGGGGACATGGACGCGGCCGGTCTGGGTGCGATCGACCACCCGTTGCTCAGCGCGGTGACCGAGGTCGCCGGTGGCGAGTCGGTGATCTTCAGCGGGCGCTTGTCGGTCGCCACGCAGCCGTGGCTCGCCGACCACCTGGTGGGCGGTCAGGTGCTGGTGCCGGGGGCGGCGCTGGTCGAGCTGGCCATCCGGGCGGGCGACGAGGTCGGGTGCTCCTACCTGCAGGAACTGACCATCCAGGCGCCGCTGGTGGTACCCGCCCGGGGTGGCGTCCAGATCCAGGTGGCCATCGGGGCCACGGAGGAGTCGGGAGTACGGCCGCTGACCGTCCACTCCCGTGCCCAGGACGCCACGGAATGGGCGCAGCACGCGCAGGGTCTGATCACCTCCGAGCTGCCGATGCCGGTGTTCGACCTGGTGCAGTGGCCGCCGGCGGACACGCGGCCGGTGGCGGTCGACAGTCTGTACGACGACCTCGCGGCGGTCGGTGTGGAGTACGGCCCCATCTTCCAGGGGGTGACGCGGGCCTGGGCGCGGCCGGGCGAGGTGTTCGCCGAGGTGTCGCTGCCCGAGCAGGCGCACGCCGACGCGGCGCGCTTCGGGGTCCACCCGGCGCTGCTGGACGCGGTGCTGCACGCCAGCGCGCTGGGCGCCCTGCTGCCGGAGCCCGAGCCGGGCAGGCCCTTCCTGCCCTTCTCCTGGTCCGGGGTGTCCCTGTACGCCGCCGCGGCCACCGGCCTGCGAGTGAAGATCATCGGAACGGGCGGCACCAGCATGGCGCTGGCCATCGCCGACGAGCGCGGCGCGCCGGTGGCGGAGGTGGAGGCGCTCACGTTGCGCCCGCTGTCCACCTCGGACCTGGCCGCGTCGAGCGGTCAGGGCTGGCTGCACCAGGTGGACTGGACCGCCGTCGCGGCCGGAGCGGGCGCGGAACCGCCCCGCTGGACGTCGCTGGACGCGGGGGCCCGCCTGGACTCGGTCGCGGAGGCGCCCGAGGCGGTGCTGGTCACCCTCCCTTCGGGCGGGGAGCCGCGCGCGGTGACGCACGAGGTGCTGGGCCTGGTGCAGGAGTGGCTGGCCGAGGAGCGGTTCGCCTCCTCACGGCTGGTCGTCGTCACGCGTGGCGCGGTGGTGGCGGTCGAGGGCGAGGTGCCGGACCTGGCGCTGGCCGCGGTGTGGGGTCTGGTACGGGCGGCGCAGGCAGAGCAGCCGGGCCGGTTCGTGCTGCTGGACCTGGACACCGAGTCGCTCGACGAGCACACGGTCGGCCAGGCGCTGGCCACGGGAGAACCGCAGGTGGCGGTGCGAGCCGGGCAACTGCTGACACCAAGATTGAACCGCGGCGCGTACATCGGAGACGAGCAGCCGGTGTTCGGGCCGGAGGGCACGGTGCTGGTCACCGGCGGCACCGGCGGCCTGGGCGCGGTGGTGGCCAGGCACCTGGTGACAGACCATGGCGTGCAAAACCTGCTGCTGGCCAGCCGTCGCGGCGTCCAGGCGCCCGGAGCCGCCGAGCTGGTGGCGGAGCTGACGGAGCTGGGCGCGACGGTCGAGGTCGCGGCCTGCGACGTCGGCGACCGCGAGGACCTGGCGAGACTGGTCGCATCAGCTCCGCTGACCGGCATCGTGCACACCGCCGGGGTACTGGACGACGGCATCGTCGACTCCCTCACCCCCGAGCGCCTCGACGCCGTACTACGACCCAAGGCCGACGCCGCCCGACACCTGCACGAGCTGACCCAGGACCTCGACCTGTCCGCCTTCGTGCTGTTCTCCTCGGTGGCCGGGGTGCTGGGCAGCGCGGGCCAGGCCGCCTACGCCGCCGCCAACGCCTACCTGGACGCCCTCGCCCACCGGCGCCGGGCACAGGGGCTCGCGGCCGTCTCGCTGGCCTGGGGACTGTGGGCCTCGGGCGGCATGGCGGGCGAGCTGACCGAGGCCGACCTGCGACGGATGGAACGGGCGGGCGTCAAGCCGCTGTCCGTACCGGAAGGGCTGGCACTGTTCGACGCCGCTCTTCGCGCCGACCGTCCCGCGCTCGTCCCCGCGCGGTTCGCCAAGGCCAGGACCCGCCCGCAGCCCCGCCGCACCCAGCCGGTCCAGCCCCTGTCGGAGCGCCTGGCGACGATGGACCCGGAGCAGCTGCACGCCACCCTGGCCGATCTCGTCACGGGCCAGGTGGCGGCGGTCCTCGGGTTCGCCGACGGATCGGCGATCGAACCGCAGCGCCAGTTCCAGGATCTCGGCTTCGACTCCCTCACCGCGGTCGAGCTGCGCAACCAGCTCAACACGGTCACCGGCCTGCGGCTGCCGGCCACCCTCATCTTCGACTACCCGAACCCCGGCGCGCTGACCCAGTTCGTCCTGGAGCAGCTCTTCCCGGCCGTGGCCGCCGCCGAGGCGACCCCGGCGCGCAGCGACGCCGAGGTGCGCCAGTTCCTGACGACCATCCCCATCTCACGGCTGCGAGAGGCCGGGCTGCTGGACAGCCTGTTCCGCCTGGCCCGCCTCGACGACCGCGACACGAACGACCCGACCGAGGCCGAGGCGATCGACAGCATGGACGCCGACCTCCTGATTCAACTCGCCCTCGAAGGCGGGGGTTCCTAGGCAAGGAAGTGATCATGAATCTGGTAACCAACTGGACGACGCTCAAAGAGTCAGACTCGGCGGATCTCGTTCTCTGTGTCGACTTCACCGGAACCGGCCGTGCCGAGGCGGGCTTCTCCACCCTGGTCGCCCGGATGGACCTCGACGCGACCTTCTGGCACGTCGACCCGCCGGGGCTCGCGCCCGGCTCGGGCGTCGACGGGCCGGGCTACCTCGGCTCGTGGCTTCCGCCGATCATGGCGGGCGGCCGGAACGTCACCGCGGTCCTGGGCTACTGCGTGGGCGCCGTCTACGCGGGGGAACTCGCCACCCGGCTCGCCGAGGTGCAGGAGCGGGCACCCGCGCTCGTCGTCTTCGATCCCGAACCCATCACCCTGGAGAACATCTACTTCCAGTTCGGCAAGGTCTTCGACATCCTCTCCTCGATCCTCACCCCGGAGGACGTCGTCGCGACCCAGGAGGCGATGGACCGGCTGATCGGGCAGGAGGGGGTCACGGTCGGGCGCTACGCCGACCATCTCTACGGCACCTTCAGCCAGATCGCCCACAACGCCTTCGAGAGGGCGGGGCTCGACATGGAGTACGCCGAGGAGATGCTCGGCACGTTCAGCGCCTTCCTGTCCTACATGAGCCTGGCCGACCAGTTCGACCCGTGGGGCAACTGGCGGAAGGCCGTCGCGGTGAGCTCGTCCACCCCGCACAACGGGCTGAACAGGCTGCGCGACACCGCCCCCGGCCCGCTGGTGGCCGAGGAGCTCAGGTTCGAGGAGACGCACGCCGAACTGTTCAGATCCGACGAGATCGCCCGGGCCGTCACGAAGGTACTGGAGAGATGACCATGAAGCAGATGCTGGGTGAGCGGGCCACGCGCAAGGAGCAGGCGCTGTGGATGCTCGAAGAACTCGTCCCCGGAACCGGGGTCAACAACCTGAGCGTGGCCTTCGGCGTGGCGGGAGGGCTGCGGCGCCCCCTCCTGCTGGAGGCGGTCAACCGCCTGCTGTACCGCCACGAGATCCTGCGGACGGTGTTCCGCGTCGAGGCCGAGGGGATGATGCGGCAGGTCCTGACGCCCGAGGAGATCGACCTCCGCATCGAGGAGGGCGGTCCCGGGGCGACGCGGCAGTGGCTGACGGGGTTCCTCGCCCGGCCGTTCCAGCCCGAGGGCGAGCCGCTGGTGCGCGCCGCGGTCATCGAGGAGCCGGGGGGCGAGGTCTACTGCCTGGCGATCCACCACTCGGTCTTCGACGGGCTGTCGGCGGCACTGCTGCTGAACGAGCTCATCACGCTCTACAACACTCTGGCCGCGGGTGGCGTGCCCGAGTCCACGGTCGTCCAGGCCTGGGAGGAACCGGCCGCCGACCCGCGCAGCGCGGACTTCTGGCGCGACAAGCTGGCCGGGTTCAGCGCCGCCGAGCTGGACCTGTGGTGCGAGAAGCCGGAGGCCTCCCAGACCACGCTCGCGGGCGACATCATCAACTGGGAGCTCTCTCCCGCCGCGCGCAGGGCGGCCCGGCAGATGCAGCGCGAGCTGCGCGCGCCGGAGTCCGTCATCCTCATGGCGGCGTACGGCGTGCTGCTGGCCGCCCACGGCGCGGGCCCCGACCTCACCATCGGCTCGCCCGTCAGCGTCCGCTCACCCGAGGCCGGCCTGGCCATCGGCTACCACATCAACGTCCTCACCCTGCGTACGCGGGTCGACTGGGAGCAGAGCTTCCGCACGTACGCGCGCCTGACGCGCCGCACGTTCATGGAGGCCATGGCGCACGCCGACTATCCCGTCGACGACATGATGGAGCTCGTCTCGCGCGACGGCTGGCGCAACAACCTCTTCCGCCACACCTTCAACTACATCCCGGCCGACCTCGGCGCCGAGTTCACCCTGGACGGCGCGCGGGCCGAGCAGGTCGTCGTCGAGAACGGCTACAGCAAGTTCGACCTGGAGTTCTTCGTCACCTCCACCCCCGAGACGATCAGGATCAGGACCGCGTTCTGCGTGGACGTGCTCGACCGGACCGACGTTGAGCTGCTGCTGGCCCGTTTCGACGAGATGCTCGTCACGCTCGCCGAGCAGCCCGACAGGCCGCTCGGCGAGGCGCCCGTCTGGTGCTACCAGGACCGGGCGGCCATCGAGATGGCCAACGCCACGGAACGCACCGTGACGCCCGCGACCGTGCTGGAGATGATCGCCAACCGGGTGTCGGGCGCGCCCGCCGAGGACACCGCCGCGGTCCTCGACGGCGACCGCGGCGTCGGCCTCCGCCGGTTGTGGGCCGCCGCCGAGGCCACCCGCGACCGGCTGGCGGAGGCCGGGGTCGGCGCGGGCGACGTCGTCGCGCTGCTGGCGCGGCGCGGTCCCGAGCTGGCCGCCGCGGCGATCGGCGTGTGGCTCGCCGGGGCGGCCTACCTGCCGCTCGAACCCGACCACCCCGAGCAGCGCCTCGACTACCAGCTCGACGACTCCGGCGCCTCGGTGGTCCTCGCCGGGGAGGGGATCATCGTTCCCGGCGACCGTACGGTGCTGTCCCTCGTCCCGGTCGACTCGGTGAGGCCGGTGACCGGGAAGGTGCTGCCGTCCAGCCCCGTCTCGCCCGGAGACTGCGCGTACCTGATCTACACCAGCGGTTCCACCGGGCTGCCGAAGGGGACGCTGATCGACCACCGCGCCCTCGCCAACCTGATCGCGCACTTCGCGCACCAGCTGGCGGTGGACGCCGACGACACCGTGCTGTGGCTGACCACGTTCAGCTTCGACATCTCCGCGCTGGAGCTGTTCCTGCCCCTGACGGCGGGCGCGCGGCTCGCCGTCGCGCCCGACGACGCCCGCACCCAGGGCGAGCCGCTCGCCGAGGCGCTGCTCCGTTACGACATCTCCGTCGTCCAGGCCACGCCGACCACCTGGCGGCTCGTCATCGACCAGGTCTCCGGGCTGCTGGCCGGCCGCCGCGTGCTGTGCGGCGGCGAGCCGATGCCCGCCGTACTGGCCAGGCAGCTCACCGTCACCGGGTGCGAGCTCTACAACGTGTACGGCCCGACCGAGACCACGATCTGGTCCACCGCCGGGCGGATCGACCCCGCGAGCGACCGCGTCGACGTGGGCGTGCCGATCGCGAACACGAAGGTGTACGTGGCCGACCCGCACGGCAGGCCGCTGCCGATCGGAACCCGCGGGGAGCTGTGCATCGCGGGCGAGGGGCTGGCCATCGGCTACCACGACCGTCCCGAGCTCACCTCGGAGCGGTTCGGCACGCACGCCTGGTACGGCCGTTTCTACCGCACCGGCGACCTGGCCCAGTGGACCGGGGACGGCAAGCTGGAGATCCTCGGCAGGCTCGACCGCCAGATCAAGCTGCGCGGCAACAGGATCGAGCTCGCCGAGGTCGAGGGCGTGCTGCTCACCCACCCGGAGGTCCGGGCGGCGGCGGTCGTGGTCGTCGGCGACCCCAGCGCCGACGCGGTCCTGTGGGCGTTCGTGACGGCCCCGGGGAATCCCAAGGTGACCTCGGAGCTGTGGGAGCACGCCAGCTCGTCGCTTCCCTACTCGGCGACGCCGCAGGAGTACGTCGTCCTGGACTCCTTCCCGATGACCGGCAACGACAAGGTGGACTACCCGGCGCTGCGCCGGCTCGCCACCGAGCTGCGCGCCGCCGCGGCCGGCCCGGAGGAGGCCGACCTCGCGGTGAGCAGCGGCGACGACCTGACCGACTCGCTGGTCCTGCTGTGGCGGGCGATGCTCAACCGCACCGACCTGGGGCCGGACAGCAACTTCTTCGCCGTGGGCGGGCACTCGCTGCTGGCCGTGAAGCTCCTCCAGGAGATCAAGCGGGCGACCCAGATCCGGCTCAAGCTCAAGGACATCTTCGAGGAGCCGACACCCGCGGGCCTGGCCCGCAGGCTGCACGCGACCACCACCGGCTGAACCGCCTCAGACACGATACGAAGGTTGGGCTCTCGTTGTGATGGAAGAAACCGCAGTCGCCGCCCTGACGATGGAGTCGATGCGCGCGGACGTCGCCGACCAGCTCGGCATCGCCCCCTCCGAAGTCGGCGACGACGACGACCTGGTCAGCCTCGGCCTGGACTCGCTCCGGGCCATGCGGCTGGCCGGGCGCTGGCGGCGCGCGGGAGCCCGTATCGTCTTCGCCGAGCTGGCGGAGGAGCTGACGCTCGCCGCCTGGTGGTCGCTGGTCGGCTCGCGGCTGTCGCCCGCCGTCCCGGCCTTCCCGGCCGGGCGGGAGCGGGACGTGGACGAGACGGCCCCGTTCCCGCTCACCCCCGTACAGCTGGCCTACTGGATCGGCCGTGGGGACGGCCAGGTCATCGGGGGCGTGGGCTGCCACGCCTACCTTGAGTTCGACGGTTTCGGCGTCGACCCGGCGAGGCTGGAGGAGGCCGTACGCGCCCTGATCGACCGGCACGGGATGCTGCGCGCGACCTTCCACGACGACGGCACGCAGCAGATCATGGACACCAGCCCGTGGCCGGGCCTGACCGTGCACGACCTGTCGGAGCTCGGCGAGGAGGCCGCCGGGCAGGTGCGGGACCGGCTGTCGCACCGGCGGTTCGACGCCTCCCGCGGCGAGGTCTTCGACGTCCAGCTGTCGCTGCTGCCGGGCGCCCGCTCCAGGGTCCACTTCGAGGTGGACTTCCTCGTCGCCGATGTGCTCGGCCTCCAGATCCTGATGAAGGACCTGGCGTGTCTCTACCTGGATCCCGGGTACCCGCCCGCGCCGCTGGCCTGCTCGTTCCCCCGGTATCTCGCGGCGCGCGACGCGGAGCGCTCCCGGGAGCACGCCAGGGACCGGGAGTACTGGCTCGGCCGCCTGCCCGACCTGCCCGGCGCGCCGAGGCTGCCGCTCGCGCTCGACCCGGCCATGATCGCCCGGCCCCGGTTCGTCCGGCGCGAGAGGTGGCTCTCCCTCCCCGCCTGGCAGCGGGTCCAGGAGCGGGCCCGCGCGCACGGGCTCACCCCGGCCATGGTGCTCGCCGCCGCCTACTGCGAGGTCCTCGCCGCCTGGAGCGGCGAGCCGCGCTTCCTCGTCAACGTGCCGCTGTTCGACCGTGACGACACCGTCCACCCCGACGTGGCCGGAATGGTGGCCGACTTCACCAACCTGATCCTGCTCGCCGCCGACCTGTCCGAGGAGCTGCCGTTCGCGGAGCGCGCCAGGACGCTGCAGGCCAGGTTCCGTACCGACGCCCGGCACACCGGCTACTCCGGCGTCGAGGTGCTCCGCGACCTCGCCCGCGACGGGGAGCACACGGGAGCGCCGGTCGTCTTCGCCTGCAACCTGGGCACCGAGCTGATCGTCCCCGCGGTCCGCGAGGCGTTCGGCGAGCCGGGATGGATGATCACCCAGACGCCGCAGGTCTGGCTCGACAACCAGATCAACGAGTACGAGCACGGCCTCCACCTGGCCTGGGACGCGGTGGAAGAGCTGTTCGCGCCCGGCGTGCTGGACGCGATGTTCGACGCGTACGGACGGCTGCTGGAGTGGCTGTCGGAGGGCGACTGGTCGGCCCCGGCCCCGGTCGGCCTGCCGATGGAGCAGGAGTTCGTCCGCGAGCAGGTCAACGACACGTCCGGGCCGCTGCCCGAGAGCCTGCTGCACGCGGGCTTCTTCACCTGGGCCGGTCACGAGCCCGACCGCACCGCCCTGATCTCGGACGGGAATCGGGTGACCTACGGGGAGCTGGCGGATCGGGCGTTGCGGGTGGCGGGGTCGTTGCGGGCCCGGGGTGTGGGCGCGGGTGACGCGGTGGGGGTGGTGTTGCCCAAGGGTGTGGATCAGGTGGTCGCGGTGCTGGGGGTGCTGGCGGCCGGTGGGGTGTACGTGCCGGTGGGGGTGGACCAGCCGACGGCGCGCCGGGAGTCGATGCTGGCGCGGGCCG
This sequence comes from Streptosporangium sp. NPDC002721, assembly GCF_042888905.1. NCBI lineage: Bacteria > Bacillati > Actinomycetota > Actinomycetes > Streptosporangiales > Streptosporangiaceae > Streptosporangium > Streptosporangium sp. NPDC002721. Next base: position 37,243 of record NZ_JBIAQI010000017.1, on the reverse strand, counting down.
GGGTGGTGCGGGTGCTGACGGAGATACCGGCCGGTGAGCGGCTGGTGGCTCCGGTGGGGGTGTCGCCGGATGCGACGGCGTATGTGATCTTCACCTCCGGTTCGACGGGAGTGCCGAAGGGTGTGGAGGTCTCGCATCGGGCGGCGTTGAACACGGTGGCCGACGTCAACGAGCGCTTCGGAGTTGGCCCCGGGGATCGAGTGCTGGCGGTCTCGGCGCTGGACTTCGACCTGTCGGTCTACGACGTGTTCGGGTTGCTGTCGGCGGGCGGCGCGGTGGTGCTGGTCGCAGAGGACGAGCGCCGCGACGCACAACGGTGGGCGCAGTTGTGCGTCCTGCATGGGGTGACGATCTGGAACAGCGTCCCGACGCTGCTGGAGATGTTGCTCTCAGCGGTGGATCGGGTCCCCCCACGGTTGCGGGTGGCGTTGGTGTCGGGTGACTGGGTGGGGTTGGATCTGCAGGCCCGGCTGGCCACGGGTAGCGGTGGCCGGTGCCGCCTGGTGGCGTTGGGGGGTGCGACGGAGGCGGCGATCTGGTCGAACGTGTGGGAGGTGGCCCACGTCCCGGCGCACTGGACGTCGGTACCGTACGGGTTCCCGCTGCGTAACCAGCGTTTCCGGGTGGTCGATGGCCGGGGTCGTGACTGCCCGGACTGGGTGGCGGGCGAGTTGTGGATCGGCGGCGCCGGAGTGGCAAAGGGCTACCGGGGTGATGCGGAGACCACGGCGGCCAAGTTCGTGGAGTACGCCGGAAGCCGTTGGTATCGGACCGGGGACCTGGGCCGGTACTGGGCCGACGGCACGCTGGAGTTCCTGGGCCGTGTCGATCATCAGGTGAAGATCCGGGGTCATCGGCTGGAGCTGGGCGAGGTCGAGGCCGTCCTGGAGGCGAGCCCGCAGGTGAACCGGGCGGTGGTGGTCGCGGTGGGCGAGCGTCGCCAGCGTCGCCTGGCCGCGTTCCTCACCCCGGCCGACGCCGACCCCGACAAGGTGCGCGCCTTCCTGACCGACCGCCTCCCGGCGCACGCGATCCCGCCGACCATCACCACCCTCGATCACCTGCCCCTCACCCCCAACGGAAAGGTCAACAGATCCGCCCTCGTCTCCTTCGCGGAGGACACGCCGGTGAGCGAGGAGGGGGAGGCGCCGATCGGCGCGGCCGAGGTCCTGCTCGCCGAGGTCTGGGCCGGCCTGCTCGACCTGCCCGCGGTGCACCGCGCGGACAGCTTCTTCGCCCTCGGCGGCGACTCGCTGCTCGCCACCCGCATGATCGCGCGGCTGCGGTCGGCGGGCGTCACCGACGCCAGGCTCACCCTGCTGTTCGACTCGCCGGTGCTCGCCGACTTCGCCGCGACCCTCACCCTGGACGAGACGCTCGCGCCCGCCCCGGTGCTGAGCGCCGACCTCGAACACCGCCACGACCCGTTCCCGCCGACGGAGGTGCAGCGCGCCTACTGGCTCGGCCGCGCCGAGCACTTCACGCTCGGCGGCGTCGGCTGCCACTTCTACACCGAGTTCGACGGCGACATCGACCTCGACCGGCTGCAGACCGCGTGGAACCTGCTGATCGAGCGGCACGAGATGCTGCGCGCCGTCTTCGACGCGGAGGGGTTCCAGCGCATCCTGCCCGAGGTGCCGCGCTTCTCGATCACCATGGTCGAGAGCGCCGAGCGGCTGCGCGAGCAGATGTCGCACCAGGTGTTCGACCCGGCCACCTGGCCGCTGTTCGACGCGCGGGCCGCGCGGCACGAGGGCCGCGTCCGGCTGGGGGTCGGCTTCGACAACATCATCATCGACGCGTTGAGCACGATGGCCTTCTTCGCCGAGCTCGACCTGCTCTACCGCGACCCCGCCACCGTGCTCCCGCCCCTGGAGGTGTCGTTCCGCGACTACGTGCTCGGGATGGTCCCCGACCGCGCGGTCTTCGAGGCGGCCAAGGAGTACTGGGGCCGCCGCCTGCCCGAGCTGCCCCCCGCGCCGCGACTGCCGCTGCGCGTCGATCCGGCCATGATCGACCGGCCCCGGTTCGTCCGCCGCGAGGTCAGGATGGACGCCGAGCGCTGGGGCCGCGTCTCCGACCTGGCCAGGAAGCACGACCTGACCGCCTCCACGGTGCTGGCGGCCGCCTTCGGCGAGATCCTCTCCGCCTGGAGCGCCCAGCCGGAGCTGACGCTCAACCTCACGCTGTTCGACCGGCGCGAGGTGCACCCCGACATCCACCGCGTCCTCGGCGACTTCACCTCGCTGATGCTCGTCGGCTATCGGTCGGGATTGGGCTGGCTGGAGGGCGCGCGCCGCCTGCAGGAGGAGGTCTGGCGCGGACTGGAGCACGGCGAGGTCTCGGCCGTGTGGGTGATGCGCGAGCTGGCCAGGCGGGCCGACTCGATCGAGATGACCATGCCCGTGGTGTTCACCAGCATGCTCGGCGTCTCCGACGGCGGCACGCTCGGCCCCTCCTTCGCCGAGCAGGTCTGGGGGGTGTCGCAGACCCCGCAGGTGTGGCTGGACTACCAGGTGGCGGAGGTCGACGGTGAGCTGCTCGTCCGCTGGGACGCGGTGGAGGAGCTGTTCGCGCCCGGCGTGCTGGACGCGATGTTCGACACGCATCTGAGCCTGCTGGAGTGGCTGTCGGAGGGCGACTGGTCGGCCCCGGCCCCCGTCGGCCTGCCGGTGGAGCAGGAGCTCGTCCGCCGCCGGGCCAACGACACCGTGGGCCCCGTACCGGACGGCACCCTGCACGAGGCGTTCTTCGCCCGCGCCGCCGCCGAACCGGACCTGCCCGCCCTGATCTCGGACGGGAATCGGGTGACCTACGGGGAGCTGGCGGATCGGGCGTTGCGGGTGGCGGGGTCGTTGCGGGCCCGGGGTGTGGGCGCGGGTGACGCGGTGGGGGTGGTGTTGCCCAAGGGTGTGGATCAGGTGGTCGCGGTGCTGGGGGTGCTGGCGGCCGGTGGGGTGTACGTGCCGGTGGGGGTGGACCAGCCGACGGCGCGCCGGGAGTCGATGCTGGCGCGGGCCGGGGTGGTGCGGGTGCTGACGGAGATACCGGCCGGTGAGCGGCTGGTGGCTCCGGTGGGGGTGTCGCCGGATGCGACGGCGTATGTGATCTTCACCTCCGGTTCGACGGGAGTGCCGAAGGGTGTGGAGGTCTCGCATCGGGCGGCGTTGAACACGGTGGCCGACGTCAACGAGCGCTTCGGAGTTGGCCCCGGGGATCGAGTGCTGGCGGTCTCGGCGCTGGACTTCGACCTGTCGGTCTACGACGTGTTCGGGTTGCTGTCGGCGGGCGGCGCGGTGGTGCTGGTCGCAGAGGACGAGCGCCGCGACGCACAACGGTGGGCGCAGTTGTGCGTCCTGCATGGGGTGACGATCTGGAACAGCGTCCCGACGCTGCTGGAGATGTTGCTCTCAGCGGTGGATCGGGTCCCCCCACGGTTGCGGGTGGCGTTGGTGTCGGGTGACTGGGTGGGGTTGGATCTGCAGGCCCGGCTGGCCACGGGTAGCGGTGGCCGGTGCCGCCTGGTGGCGTTGGGGGGTGCGACGGAGGCGGCGATCTGGTCGAACGTGTGGGAGGTGGCCCACGTCCCGGCGCACTGGACGTCGGTACCGTACGGGTTCCCGCTGCGTAACCAGCGTTTCCGGGTGGTCGATGGCCGGGGTCGTGACTGCCCGGACTGGGTGGCGGGCGAGTTGTGGATCGGCGGCGCCGGAGTGGCAAAGGGCTACCGGGGTGATGCGGAGACCACGGCGGCCAAGTTCGTGGAGTACGCCGGAAGCCGTTGGTATCGGACCGGGGACCTGGGCCGGTACTGGGCCGACGGCACGCTGGAGTTCCTGGGCCGTGTCGATCATCAGGTGAAGATCCGGGGTCATCGGCTGGAGCTGGGCGAGGTCGAGGCCGTCCTGGAGGCGAGCCCGCAGGTGAACCGGGCGGTGGTGGTCGCGGTGGGCGAGCGTCGCCAGCGTCGCCTGGCCGCGTTCCTCACCCCGGCCGACGCCGACCCCGACAAGGTGCGCGCCTTCCTGACCGACCGCCTCCCGGCGCACGCGATCCCGCCGACCATCACCACCCTCGATCACCTGCCCCTCACCCCCAACGGGAAGATCGACAGATCCGCCCTCACCACCACCCTCGAACCCCCGCCCGAGGACGATCCGCCACGACCGGGAACGGAACGGCGGCTCGCCGAGATCTGGACGGAACTCCTGGAGATCCCGGAACCGGGCCGCAGCCAGAGCTTCTTCACCCTGGGAGGCGACTCGCTGCTCGCCACCCGCTTCGCGGAGATCGCCAGGCGGCGGCTCGGCGTGGAGGTGACCCTGCGGCGCTTCTTCGCCGCCCCCACCATCGCGGACTGCGCGCTGTCGATCGACGACGACAATGACACGGAAGAGGGCGTGCTGTGACCCAGGCCCAGGCACCTGCCGTACGCGGACTGATCGCCGACATGGAGTCGGCGGGGATCAGGTTGTGGGAGGAGGAGGGACAGCTCAGGTTCCGCGCTCCCAAGGGGGCGCTGACCGAGGACCGGCGTGCGGCCCTGCTGGACGCCAAGCCGGAGATCATCGAGCAGCTGCGCCGCGAGACCGCGTCGGAGACCGTGCGCCCGGAGCCGGAACGGCGCCTGGACCCCTTCCCGCTCACCGACATCCAGCAGGCGTACCTCGTCGGACGCAACGACGCGTTCGGCTACGGCGGCGTCGCCTGCCACGGCTACGTCGAGGTCGCCTTCGCCGAGCTCGACGCGGACCGCGTGCAGGCCGCCTGGCGGACCCTGATCGGCCGCCACGACATGCTCCGCGCCGTGATCCATCCGGACGGTCACCAGAACGTCCAGGCGGAGGTCCCCGGCTACGAGGTCCGGGTGGCCGACCTTCGCGGCGCCGACCCGGAGGAGGGCCTCGCCGCGATCCGCGAGGAGATGGCGCACAAGGTCTACCCGCCGGGTGCCTGGCCGCTGTTCGAGCTGCGGATCACCCACACCGACGGCGCGTCCCTGCTGCACGCCTCGATCGACCTGCTCATCGCCGACTACGTCAGCATCCAGCTGCTGCTCGCCGAGCTGCACCGGTTGCTCGACGACCCGGAGGCCGTCCTGCCGCCGCTGCCGCTCGGCTTCCGCGACTGCGTGCTCGGCCTGCGCTCCCAGCGCGAGAGCAGCCGGTACGACCGGGACCGCGCCTACTGGTGGGCCAGGATCGACGACCTGCCCCCCGCGCCCGAACTGCCCGCGCTGGGCCAGGACGCGGGCGCCAGGTTCACCCGCTGGGAGGCCACGCTGGAGCCGGGGGAGTGGGCGCGGCTCCGCGCCCGCGCGAGCGCGGCGGGCGTCACCCCGTCGCAGGCCGTGCTCGCCGCCTACGCCGAGGTCATCGGGCGATGGAGCCGCAGGCCCGCGTTCACCCTCAACCTGACGCTGCTCGACCGCCCGCCGCTGCACCCGCGGATCGACGAGGTCGTGGGCGATTTCACCTCGCTCGACCTCCTCGCCGTCGACACCACGCCGGACGCTCCGTTCGCCGACCGCGCCGCCGCCATCGGCCGACAGCTCTTCACCGACCTGGAACACCGCCGCTGCGGCGGCATGGAGGTCATCCGCGAGCTGGCCCGCAGGCGGGGCAGGGCCGCCGGCCTGATGCCCGTGGTGTTCACCAGCGCCATCGGCATCGGCCGGGACGAGGCCGAGCACGGCATGCCGGTGTACGGCATCAGCCAGACCCCCCAGGTGTGGATCGACTGCCAGGTCAAGGAGTACGGCGGGGCGCTGCTGATCAACTGGGACGTCCGCGAGGGGGTGTTCCCCGACGGGCTCGTGGACGACATGTTCGCCGCGTTCACCGCCCTGCTCGGCCGCCTGACGGAGGAGGAGACCTGGGCGTGCGCCTCGCCCGTCGAGCTGCCCGACGTCCAGGCCCGCCGCCGCGACCACGTCAACGACACCGTCGCGCCGCTCCCGTACGGCCTGCTGCACGACGAGGTCGTGGCCCAGGCCGGACGTACCCCCGGCCGGACCGCCGTCGTCGGCGACCGCTCGCTGACCTACGGCGAGCTGCTGGTACGGGCGTGGGGGGTGGCGCGGGCGCTGCGCGAGGCGGGGCACGCACCCGGCGAGATCGTCGCCGTGGTGATGGACAAGGGCGTCGAGCAGGTCGTGGCGGTGCTGGGCACGCTGCTGGCCGGGGGCGTGTACCTCCCGGTCGACACCGGCCAGCCGCCGGGCAGGCGCGACCGCATCCTCGCCGACGCCTCGGCGCGGCTGGTGCTCACCCAGTCATGGCTGGCCGAGGGCGGCTGGATCGCGGTCGACACCCTGGAGCCCGCGCCCCCGGGCCCCGCGGTCGAGCGGCACCCGGACGAGCCCGCCTACGTCATCTACACCTCCGGCTCGACCGGGACGCCCAAGGGCGTGGTGATCAGCCACCGGGCGGCGCGCAACACCGTCGACGACATCGGCGCCCGCTTCGGCGTCGGAGCCGAGGACCGCGTGCTCGGCCTGGCCAACCTGGGCTTCGACCTGTCGGTCTACGACATCTTCGGCCCCCTCGCCACCGGCGCCGCCCTCGTGCTGCCGGACGCGCTGCGCAGGGGGGACCCCTCCCACTGGGCCGCGCTCGTCGCCGAGCACGGGGTCACGGTCTGGAACTCGGTACCCGCGCAGCTGCAGATGCTGGAGCACTACCTTGAGGCGGAGACACAGGTGGAGCTGCCGTCGCTGCGGCTCGCCCTGCTCTCCGGCGACTGGATCCCGGTGGCGCTCCCCGGCCGGATCCGGCGACGGCTGCCCGGCCTGGAGCTGGTCAGCCTGGGCGGGGCGACCGAGGCCGCGATCTGGTCGATCTACCACCCCATCGGCACGGACCTGCCCGGCTGGGCCAGCGTCCCGTACGGCAGACCGCTCGCCAACCAGAGCTTCCACGTCTACGACGCGAGCATGCGGCCGAGCCCCGACTGGGTGCCCGGGGAGCTGTACATCGGCGGCGCGGGCGTGGCGCTGGGCTATCTCGGCGACGAGGCCAGGACCGCCGAGCGGTTCGTCCACCATCGCGGCGAGCGCCTCTACCGCACCGGAGACCTGGGCCGGTACCGGCCGGACGGGAACATCGAGTTCCTCGGCAGGGAGGACTCCCAGGTCAAGATCCGGGGCCACCGCATCGAGCTGGCCGAGGTCGAGGCCCACCTGCAGGCCCACCCGGCCGTCGCGGCCGGCACCGTGATCGTCGACGGTGACCGCGCCCTCGACCGGCGCCTGATCGCCTTCGCGCAGGCCGCCCCCAAGCAGCGGGAGGAGGCAGTACCGCACGTCGGGGCGGCGGCGAGGGAGGCGGCGGACGCGGCGACGGCCGGTGTCGACCTGCCACGGGTGATCGCGGTGGCCGAGACGCTCGACGAGATCGCGCTGGCGTCGATGGCGGCCGCGCTGCGCGCCTCAGGACTGTTCACCCGCGAGAACGGCGCCCGCGAGAACGGCGCCCGCGAGAACGGCGCCCGCGAGAACGGCGCCCGCGAGAACGGCGCCCGCGAGAACGGCGCCCGCGAGAACGGCGCCCGCGAGAACGACGCCCGCGAGAACGACGCCCGCGAGAACGACGCCCGCGAGAACGACGGGCACGAGAACGACGGGCACGAGGGCGACGCTCACGAGGGCGACGGGCATCAGGACGGCGGGCATCAGGACGGCGGGCACGAGGCGGCCGAGATCCTGGAGATCGCGCGGGTCAGGCCCGACCACCACCGGCTGGTCCGCCGCTGGCTCACCGCGCTGTGCGAGCACGGCCTGCTCGACCTCGACCCGGCCGGCCGCTACCGGAACCTGCGTACCGGCGCCGACCTGGACGCGCTCTGGCGCCGGGTCGACGAGCTGGCGGACGGGCTCGACTACGGCGCCGAGCTGATCGGATTCCTGCGCGTCAGCACCACGCACCTGCCCGAGCTGATGCGCGGCGAGCTCGACGCCCGCGACCTGCTCTTCCCCGAGGCGGGAACGGAGACGGCCGAGGGCGCGTACAAGGACAACGTCCTCAGCCGCTACGTCAACCGCGTCGTCCGGGCCGTGATCGGCCGCGTAGCGGAGGAACACACCGGTGGACACACCGGCGGGCCGCTGCGCGTGCTGGAGGTCGGCGCGGGCGTGGGCGGCACCAGCGCCGAGCTCGTCCCCGAACTCGCCGGCCACCGGGTCGACTACCTCTTCACCGACCTGTCCCGCTTCTTCCTCACCCGGGCGGCCGAGCGGTTCGCCGACCACCCCTGGGTGCGCTACGGCCTGTTCGACATCAACGCCGACTACCGCGACCAGGGCTACGAGCCCAACTCCTTCGAGGTCGTCCTCTGCGCCAACGTCCTGCACAACGCCCACGACGCGGGCGCGGTCCTCGACAGGTTCCGCGAGCTGCTCGTGCCGGGCGGCTGGCTGGTGTTCATCGAGACCACCAGGGAGCACGTGCAGATCATGAGCTCGATGGAGTTCCTGATGAGCCCGCGCGACTACGACGACGTGCGGCGGGGCCGCGACCGCACGTTCATCACCCGCGAGGAGTGGCTCGACCTGCTGGCCGGGGCCGGGGCGGAGACCCTGGCCTGCCTGCCCGAGCCCGCCGACCCGCTGGCGCCGCTGGGCCAGTGCGTCGTCGCCGCCCGCTTCCCCGCCGACCGCGAGCACGTCGACCTCGCCGAGCTGCGCGCCTTCCTCGCCGAGCGGCTGCCCGAGTACATGATCCCGTCCCACATCCAGGTGGTCGACGAGCTGCCGCTCACCGAGAACGGCAAGATCGACAGGAACACGCTGGCCACCCTGCTCCCCCGGGCCGCGGGGGAGGCCGCGCCCGCGGGCGAGGAGCCGCGCGACGACCTGGAACGGCGGCTCGCGGCCCTGTGGGCGGAGCTGCTCGGACTGCCGCGCGTCGGCCGCGACCAGGACTTCTTCACCCTGGGCGGCGACTCCCTGCTCGTCACCCGGCTCGCCGGGCGGGTCCGCGAGGAGCTGCCCGAGGCGGGCAACTTCTACTGGGACAGCCTCGTCCGCCAGCTGGTCAACCAGCCGACCGTCGCCGCGCTCGCCGCCCACCTCCGCCAGGCGCGCGAGGACCGCGACCACGGGCTCACCCGCACCCACGCCAGCTCGCTGGTACGCCTGTCGGAGGGCGAGGGGACGCCCCGCGTGCTGGTCCACGACGGCACCGGGACCCTCACCCCCTACCGGGCGCTGACCGCGGAACTCGCGGGCACGCCGCTGTTCGGCCTCGCGATCGACGACGCCGAGCGCTACCTGGAGCTGGACCCCGACACGGCGGCCGAGACGCTGGCCGGATCCTACGCGCGGCTGCTGCTCAAGGAGGGCGTGACGCGCGTGCGCGTCGTCGGCTACTGCATGGGCGGCCTGATCGCCACCGAGCTCGCCCGCCAGCTCACCGAGAGCGGCGCGGTCGTCGAGGACCTCACCGTCATCAGCAGCTCGCGCTTCCCGTACCGGATCACCGACGAGCTCATGCTGGAGTACGGCTTCGCCCAGGCGTGCGGCGTCGACCCGGTCCGGCTCGGCTTCCCCGGCGGGGACCTGGCCAGGGCGCTGCGGGCCGTGCAGGAGAGCTCGCCGGGACTGGTGCGCGAGGGAGCCCTCGCCGCCCTCGCGGCCGACCCCGACCCCGGCCTCGCGGAGGTCGGCCGCCGCTTCGCCGCGCTCGCCCTGCCCCCGCGCCCGGAACGGCTCGCCGCCCTCGCCCGCGAGCTGGGGCAGCCGCCCGAGCGGGTGGAGCTCGCCCACCGGGTGTTCAGGCAGAGCTTCGCGGCCGTCACCCACTACGACCCCGAGCCCTACGCGGGCGACATCACCTTCCTGCGCCAGAGTGGCGTCACCAACGTCGTTCCGACCCTCCAGGACGACATGACCGGATTCTGGCAGGAGCTCTGCCTGGGCCGGCTCACCGTCATCGACGTGGCCGGCGACCACTTCAGCTGTCTCGACCAGGAGCGCGCCCCCGGCGTGGCCCGGCTGATCACCGGGGGTCCGGCGTGATCGGGATCGTCGGAGGGTACGGCGCGGTCGGCGGCGCGGCGGCGCGGCTGCTCGCCGGTCACGGCGTCCGCGTCGGCGGGCGCGACCTGGAGGCGGCCCGCCGCTTCGTGAGCGAGGAGCTGGGCGGCCGCGGCGAGGCCTGGGAGGTGGACGCCTACGACGAGGCCGGCCTGGCCAGGTTCTGCCGGGGCTGCACGGTCGTGGTCAACTGCGCCGGCCCCTCCTACCTGCTGCTCGACCGGGTGGCGCGCGCCTCGTTCCTGGCCGGGGCCGACTACGTGGACGCCGCGGGCGACGGCCCGGTGTTCGACAGGCTCGCGGCCACGGGGACGGCCGGGGCGACGGCGGTGCTCTCCGCGGGGATGCTGCCCGGCCTCACCGGGCTGCTGCCGCGCCACCTCGCGCGCTTCGCCGGAGCCGGCCCGCACCGGCTCGACGTGTACACCGGCGGCCTCGACCGGCTCACCCCCGCCGCCGCCGGGGACGTCCTGCTGAGCGGCAGGGGGGACCACGGCGAGGCCCTGGCCGCCTGGCGCGGCGGCGGTACGGTCTCGCGGGCGCTGTCCCCGGCGTACGGCGTCGAGCTGCCCTACTTCCACGGGCCGGTCACCGCCTACCCCTTCCTCGGCACCGAGGCGGCGCGGGTGGCGGGGGAGCTGGGGCTGGAGGAGGCGCGCTGGTACAACGTCATCACCGGTGACCGCGTCCTGGCAGCGATGAGCGCGGCGGTCTCGGCGGCCGACCTGATGCGCGTGGCCGAGCTCGAACTGGCCGGGCGCACCCCGTACTACGTCCTGCTCTTCCAGCTCAGCGGCCCCGGGAGCACCCGCACGATGGCGCTGCGGGCGGCCGACTCCTACGAGCTCACCGCCGCGGTCGTGGCGCACACGACGGAGGCCGTGCTGCGGGGCGAGGTCGGGGCAGGTCCGCACTACGCCGACGGCGTGCTCGACCCCGCCGGGATGCTGGCCGACCTGGAACCCGTGGCCAAGATCGAGGTCTCCGACGACATCCCGAGGATCGACCTGGCCGCGCCGGCCTTCGAGGAGGGCGCGCTGTGAGGCGGGTCGTGGTCTGCGGGACGAAGTTCGGCCAGGTCTACCTGTCGGCCCTGGCGGAGGGGCCGTTCGAGCTGACGGGCATCCTGGCCCGGGGGAGCGCCCGGTCCGCCGCGTACGCCGGGGAGTACGGCGTCCCGCTGCTCACCGACCCCGACCAGGTGCCCGACCTGGCGGACCTGGCCTGCGTCGTCGTGCGGTCCGGGGTCGTCGGCGGGGAGGGCAGCGAGCTGGCCGGGGCGCTCCTGGCCCGCGGCGTCCACGTGCTCCAGGAGCACCCGCTGCACGCGGACGAGCTGGCCCGCTGCCTGCGCACCGCGCGCGCCGCCCCGGCGGTGCACCACGTGAACACCCTCTACGTGCACCTGGACCCGGTACGCCGCTTCGTCGAGGCCGCCCGCAGGCTGTGCGCGCTGCAGAAGCCCCTCTACGTCGACGCCGCCTGCAGTGTCCACGTCGCCTACGCCCTGTTCGACATCCTCGGCCGCGCCCTCGGCGGGCTGCGGCCGTGGACGTTCGGCCCGGCGGCGCAAGGGACGCCGTTCAGCTGCCTCACCGGCACGGTCGGCGGCGTGCCGCTCACCCTGCGGGTGCAGAACCAGATCGCCCCCAACGACCCCGACGCCCACCTGCACCTGCTGCACCGCGTCACGATAGGGACGGAGGGCGGCAACCTCACGCTGGTCAACACGCACGGCCCGATCGTGTGGAGCCCCCGCATGTACGTCGGCCGCGACGCCGACGACCGCTTCGCCCTCGACGACGACCATCTCCGGCTGCCGAGTGCCACGCTCCTCGGACCACAAGAAGCGCCGACATTTCGGGAAATCGTCGGTACGCTGTGGCCGAGCGGCATCCGGCGCGCGCTGACCGGCCTGCGCCAGGCCGCCGAGGAAACCGCAGGGAAGACCGCAGGGGAAGGCGCCGACCCGCTGCGGCAGGGCCAGTACTACCTGACGCTCAGCCGTCTCTGGCTGGACGCCACCGCGGCGATCGGCCGCCCAGAACTGCTCGTCCAGACCGCGCCCCTCCCCCTTTCCGCAGCGGAGATTTCATGAGCTGGTTCCACTGCTACGACCCCAGGCCGCGGTCGGGACTGCGGCTGTTCTGCTTCCCGCACGCCGGCGGTTCCGCCACCTTCTACCGCTCCTGGCACCGGACCCTGCCGCCCGCCGTCGAGGTTCGCGCCGTGCAGTACCCGGGACGCGCCGACCGGCGCGCCGACCCGATGGCCGACGACGCCCACCACATCGCCAAGCTCGTCACCGACGCGATGGCGCCCCTCCTCGACCGGCCGGTCGCGCTGTTCGGGCACAGCATGGGAGCCCTGATCGCCTACGAGGTGGCGCGCGAGCTGGAGGCGCGCGGCCGGGGCGTGGTCCACCTGTTCGCCTCCGGCCGGCACGCGCCGCACGACCACCGGCCGGGCGACCTCCACACCTCCGACGACGACCTGATCTCCGACCTGGTACGCCTCGGCGGCGTGGCGCGGGAACACCTGGCGGACCCGGTGGTCAGGGAGCTGACGCTGCCGGTGGTCCGCAACGACTACCGGGTCGACGAGACCTACCGGCACCGTCCGGGCGGGCGGCTGCGCTGTCCCGTCACCGCGGTCCTCGGCGACGCCGATCCCGAGGTGACCCCGGAGCAGGCCGCGCGGTGGGGCGAGCTCACCCACGACCGGTTCGCCGCCCACGTGCTGGACGGCGACCACTTCTATCTCGTGCCACGACAGGCGGACGTGGTCTCCCACGTGCTCCGTACCGTCTCCATGGCCTGGCCCTCCACCCCGTAACGCCCTGACTTCCTCCCCGCGGCCACGGCCGCGCCCCCAAGCTGGAGGCATTCGATGACGGAACACGAGCTCATGAGGATCCTCACCGGCGGATGGGTGGCGGAGGCGACCTTCGCCGCCGTCCGGCTCGGGGTCGCCGACACGATCGCGGGACACCGCCTGAGCCCCGGCGAGATCGCGGAGAAGGTCGGCGCGCACCCGGAGGCCCTCGGCCGACTGCTGCGCCTGCTGGCGGGGGTCGGCCTGGCCGACGTCGACGAGGACGGCAGGTACGGCCTCACCCCGATGGGCGCCCTGCTGGGCCGCGACAGGCTGGGCCCGCTCGTCGAGCTCTACGGCGAGGACTACTTCGGCGCCGCGTGGCGGGGGCTGCCCCACACCCTGCGCACCGGCGAGACGGCCTTCGAGCACGTCTTCGGCGAGCCCGTCTTCGCGCACCTGAAGGGAGACCCCGGCAAGGCGTCCGTCTTCAACGCCGGGATGGCGGCGGGCGCCGCGTTCTTCCGCGAGGTCCCCGTGGCGCACGACTTCTCCGGCGCCCGGACCGTGGTGGACCTGGCGGGCGGCACCGGCGCCCTGCTCGGCACCGTCCTGCGGGACCACCCGGAGGCCGGGGGGATCCTGTTCGACGTGCCCGGCGTCGTCGCGAACGCGCCCGCGCACCTGGACCGGATGGGGGTGCTGGAGCGGTGCGAGCTGGTCGGCGGCGACCTGTTCGAGTCCGTCCCCGAGGGCGGGGACGTCTACCTGCTCTCCCGCATCCTGCACGACTGGGACGACGACCGGTGCGTCCGGCTGCTGCGCAACTGCGCGCGGGCGATGGGGAAGGGCGCGGAACTGCTGGTCATCGAACGCGTCGTCTCCGCCGACACCCACCTGCCGCTCGCCTTCGACCTGCACATGATGGTGATGACCGGCGGGCGGGAGCGTACGGAGGAGGAGTACCGGGCGCTGCTGGAGAGCGCGGAGCTGCTCCCCGGCGAGCTGGTCGACCTCCCGCTCGGGATGCGGATGCTCACCGCGACCCGCTGATCCCCTCAACGAGACAACAGGCAAGGCCCGCTGATCCCCTCAAAGAGGCGACAGGCAGGACCCGCTGCTCCTCCGGGACGGTAGGGGCGACACGAGAAAGGCCGCGGTCCCGTCGGGACCGCGGCCTTTCTCGTGCCGGTCAGACCACCGCCGGCACCCGGACGATCTCGACGCTGCCCTCGCCGCCGTCGACGCGGATTAGGTCGCCGTCCTGGATGCGCATGGTGGCGTTCCTGGTGCCGACGACCGCCGGGATGCCCAGCTCACGCGCCACGATGGCCGCGTGCGACAGCGGCGCGCCGACGTCGGTGACCACCGCGGCCGCACGCGGGAACAGGAGCGTCCAGCCCACGTTGGTCACGGTCGTCACCAGGATCTCGCCCTCCGCGAGCCGGTCCCCGTCCGCCACGGAGGTGATCACCCGGGCGACGCCCTCGACCACCCCGGCCGCGCCGGGGAAGCCGCTGATGGTCTGCGAGGGGGGCGCCACCGTCGCGCCGGCGTCGAACACGTCGCCGCGGCGGTTCGGGTCGGCCGCCCACCGCTCCGGGTCGAACCGCCCCCGGATGATGCCCGGGTACGGCGGGAGCGACCGGTACAGCTCGTAGGTCGCCCGGCGCCTGGCCACCTGCGAGAGCGGCCGGCGCGAGCCGCGCAGCACCTCCAGGATCTCCTCGATCCTCAGGAGGAACAGGTCGTCGCCGTGTCCGGTCACCGCGCCGGCCCGCACGACGAAGTCGCGCACCATCCAGAAGCCGCGCATCATCTCCGAGCGGGTCTCCTCGCGGGCGCGGACGATAGCCTCCCAGCGGTCGATCTTGCGGCGGAACTTCTCGGCCTGCCTCGGGTACCGCTCGCGGAACCTGAGCCAGGCGGCGGCGCTCGCCTCGTCCTGGCGGGACAGCAGCTCGGCCGGGTCGACCGTGAGCCCGGCGATCTGCGCGTCGAGCCAGGCCGGGTCCTCCACGGGCCGGGCCACCGAGACCTCGAACTCGTCCGGTCCCCGGTGGCCGTACCTGCGGACGTACTCCTCGCGGGAGATCTCGCCGCGCTTGAACCGCGCCAGGCCGAGCAGCGGGCCGAGGCTCTCCAGCCGGCCGTCCGCGGCCTGGATCCCGGACATCAGCACGGCGGCGTCGGCCTCCCCGACGAGCCTGGTCAGCTGCGAGCCGAGATAGATCAGCGAGCCGGCGTCCTGGCGGGCGGCGGCGGCGAGCATGCGGTTGCACTCGCGGAACCTCGGTTCCACCTCGCTCTCCCAGAGCGCGGCCAGGTCCTCGGCGCCGGCGGTCCTCGCGATCCCGGCGCGGACGGCCTCGGTGATCCGGGGCGCGGTCGCGACGTACTCGGGGATCCGCTCCACGAGCCGCTGGATGGCGCGGCGGCCCCCCAGGATCGGCCTGGCCGCCCTGAGGGTCTGCCAGCGCGTCATCGGCAGCAGCGGGGTCTCCACCCCCTCCGGCAGCCGCCCGTACACCGGCTCCTGGGTGTCCCTGATCTTCTTTGTCATCCCCAGGGCCCTGCCGAGGGAGGCGGTCAGGCTCATGTTCATGTAGACCCGGCCGCCGATGTTGCCGCAGTGGGGGTGGCCGCCGAGGTGCCCGGCGATCATGATCTCGTGGATGAACGCCTGCACGAGCGACCAGGTGCACGGCGTCATCACGCTGGGGATCGCCTCGCCCAGGTTGCCGTTGCTCCACAGGTAGTCGCCCTTGAGCGAGTCGTTCCACACCTCGCGCTGCCCGGTGATGGGCCTTGCCTGCAGGATGTACGGCCGGCCGTCGTGGAAGGCCCACTCGACGTCCACGGCGTGGCCGTACAGCTCCTCGATCGTCATGCCCAGCTCGGCGAGCCGTACGGCCTGCGCCCGCGAGAGCACGGGCAGGTCGCGCCCGGTCTCCGGCACCTCCACCTCGTGGGTGCCCTCGGGCCCGCGGACGGTCATCACGGTCTTGGTCGCGACGTGCTCCTCGACGATCGTGTGGTCGGAGCGGTCGAGCGTGATCGTGTCGGGCGTGACCAGCCCGCCGACGACCGCCTCGCCCAGCCCCCACGCGGCGTTGATGCTCAGGTGGTCGCGGTCCTCGGTGAACATCACGCCCGCCGCGTCGGCGGGCACGAGCTCCTGGACGACGACGGCGAGGGCCACCTCGTCGTGCGGGACGTCGTTGCGCTCGCGGTAGGCGACGGCCCGTTCGGTCCACAGCGAGGCCCAGCAGCGCCGCACCGCGTCCAGGACCTGCTCGGCGCCGCGGATGTTGAGGTAGGTGTCCTGCTGCCCGGCGAACGACATCCCGGGCAGGTCCTCGGCGGTCGCCGACGACCGTACGGCCACCGCCGGCTCGTCGCCCAGCTCGCGGTAGGCGGCCCTGATGTCGTCGGCGATGTCCTGTGGCACCTCGTGGGCGGCGAACAGGGCGGCGGCCTCCGCCGCGTCGCAGGACAGGATCCGTTCCCGCAGGTCGTACCGGGCCACGAAGGCGCGGTAGGCGTCGGTGGTGACGTGGAAGCCGGGCGGGACCGGCAGCCCGGCGCGGGCCAGGCGGGCGAGGGACTCGCCCTTGCCTCCCACGGTCTCCAGCTCGGTACGGGGGTCGGCCAGCGCAAGCGTGTTCATGGACCATCTCCATTCGTCCCGGGGGTGTCCACTCGCATGAACAGGGCAGACATGTTCACGCTACGGATCACCGGACGAGGCGGCCCACCCCTAGGCGCCCTTAAGCGGCGCCCTTGAGTCAGGTCTCGGAGGCCCGCTTGAGCAGCCCGGTCTCGTAGGCCGTCGCCACCGCCGCGGCGCGGTCCTTCACCCCGAGCTTGGCGAAGATGTGCAGCAGGTGCGTCTTGACCGTCGCCTCGGTGATGAACAGCTTCGCGGCGGCCTCGCGGTTGGTGGCGCCGCGGGCGATCAGGCCGAGCACCTCCAGCTCCCGCCGGCTCAGCGTCTGCTGCTCGGGCGCGCGCACCTTCTGCATGAGCAGCCCGGCCACGGTGGGGGAGAGCACCGTCTCGCCGCGGGCGGCCGCCTGCGCGGCGCGGAGCAGTTCGAGACGCGGGGTGTCCTTGAGCAGGTAGCCGGTGGCGCCCTGCTCGATGGCGGGCAGCACGTCCGCGTCGTTGTCGAACGTGGTCAGGACCAGCACGTTGATGCCCGGTGTCTGCTCGCGCAGCCTGCGGATCAGCTCGGTGCCGCTCATCTTCGGCATCCGCAGGTCCATGAGCACGAGGTCGGGGTTGGTCTGGCGTGTCAGTACGAGAGCCTCCGGGCCGTCGGCCGCCTCGCCCACGACCTCGAAGGCCTCGTCGGTGGAGAAGATCTCGCGCAACCCGTCGCGGACGACCGGGTGATCGTCCACGACGATGATACGAATCGGCATGCCTCACGCATTTCTGGAGTCGGCGGTGATGGCGGGCACCGTAGCAGAGACGCCCGTCCCCTGGCCGAGAGCGGTCTCGATCTCGAAGTCCCCTGCCAGCCGGGTGACGCGCTGACGCATCGCGATAAGTCCGAATCCGCCCGCGATGGACGGTTCTACCGTCTCGGGGTCGAATCCTTTCCCATCGTCGCGTACGTCGAGCACCACCACATCCTCCATGTAGGAAAGGGTGACGGCGACCCTGCTGGCGGAGGCGTGCTTGCCGACGTTGGCCAGGGCCTCCTGGGCCACCCGCAGCAGGGTCATCTCCACCTCGGCGTGCAGCGGCCTGGCGTCGCCGGTGACCGACACCGGGGCCGGCACGCCGGACGCCCGCGACCAGGTGGCCGCGACGTCCTCCAGCGCGGTCGCGAGCTGGGCCTCCTCCAGCGGGGCGGGGCGCATCGCCAGCACCGACCGGCGGGCCTCGTTGAGGCTGTCCCTGGCCAGCCCGCGCACCGTGTTCAGCCGGGAGCGGGCGGCGGGCACGTCCTCGATGACGTTCTCGGCGACCTCCAGCTGGGTGAGGATCGCGGTCAGCCCCTGGGCGATCGTGTCGTGGATCTCCCTGGCCATCCGCTGGCGCTCGCTGAGCACGCCCGCCTCGCGGGCGTGGGTCAGCAGTTGCGACTGCAGGTTCGAGTTCTCCTCCGCCATGGCGGCCAGCTTGGTGCCGGTCGCCTTCAGCTGCGCGATCATCACCTTGCGCTGCTGGTTCTGCTTGGAGATGGTCTGGATGAACAGCCCGACGGTCGAGGCGACCAGGACGGCGACCAGGAAGGAGAAGACCAGCTCGTTCACCGGCCGGGGTTCGGGGCGGACGCCCACCAGGACGGCGGCCGCGGCGGCCACCCCCAGGTAGGCCGTCCAGCCGCGCAGCAGGGTGAAGGCCTGGATGAACGCGCCGGGGCCGGCCACCGTGAACACCGGGTCGATCCTGATCAGCGCCGCGACGAAGGCGAGCATCACGGCGAAGTAGACGATCGCCACCGCCGGCCGCTCGATCCGGCTGAATCGCGAGGAGACCATGAACCAGTGCCAGACCCCGGTGCACACCGCCAGGACCACCACGTCCGCCCTCCAGTCCCGCACCAGGGCGAAGACCGTCGGGAGCAGGACGAAGAGGTACGGCAGGGCCGGCCAGGCACGGTCCCATCGCGAGACGTCGGCCTCGGCGCTCGTCACCAGCGGAACGCTTTCAGCGCGACCCCGCCCGCGACGATGAAGATCGCGACCATCACGGCCAGGGTGAGCGGGGAGGCGGGCTGGCCCTCCCAGGCGGCGCGAATGGCCTGGACGGCCGGGGCCATCGGGGTCAGGTCGCCGACGGAGCGCATCGACTCCGGCAGCGTCTCGCGGGCGCTCATGGCGCCGGAGACGAAGACCATGGGGAAGAAGACGGCCAGGCCGATCACCGTGGCGGTACGGCCGCTGGGCACCAGGGCGCCGATGAGCAGCCCGATGGAGCCCAGGCTGAGCGCGCCGAGGACCCAGGCGACGACGACGCTGACCGGGTCGACCGGTCCGCCCATGCCGTAGACGGCGAGGCCGACGACGGCGATCAGGACGCTGCCGAGCACCGCGAGCAGCATGTGCGCGACCCACTGGGCGCCGAAGATCATGGTGGGGGCGGCCGGGGTGGCGCGCAGCCGCTTGAGCACGCGGCGTTCGCGGTACTGGGCCAGCGTGGCCGGCAGGATGACCAGGGAGGCCAGGCCGATGACGAAGACGCTGAGCATCGGGACGACGGCGTCGATCATGGGCAGCCCGCTGGGCAGTGAGCCGCCGTTGCGCATCTTCACCCACAGGATGACCATGGGGAAGGCCAGCGCGAAGAAGGCGGACATCGGGTCGCGCATGGCCAGTTTGAGCTCGATCGCGATGACGTTGCCGAGACCCTTCATCACACGGTCCTCTCGATGAGTGCGAAATAGGCGTCGTCGAGGGAGCCGGAGGAGTCCCTGCTGAGGAGGTCGCGGGGGCTGCCCTGGTGGACGACGCGCCCCTGGTCGATGACGGCGATGCGGTCGCAGAGGGCGTCCGCCTCGTCCATGAAGTGGGTGACCAGCACGACGGTGACGCCGCGGTCGCGCATGTCACGGATCAGGCCCCAGGTCAGCCGGCGGGCGGAGGGGTCGAGGCCGGTGGTCAGCTCGTCGAGGAAGACGACCTCGGGGTTGCCGACCAGGGCCAGCGCGATGAACAGGCGCTGCTTCCAGCCGCCGGACAGCCCCGCGAAGCGGGCGTTCCTCTTCTCGGCCAGCCCCCACTCCTCCATCAGGGCCTGCCAGTCGGCGGGCCTGTCGTAGAAGGAGGCGTACAGCTTCAGCGCCTCGCCGACCTTGATGGCGTCGGGCAGGGCGGCCTCCTGCAACTGGGTGCCGACGCGCTGCAGCAGCTCGCGCCGCTGCGTCCGCGGGTCCAGGCCGAGCACGCGCAGGGTGCCGCCGTCGGGCTTGCGCAGCCCGGACATGCACTCCACCGTGGTGGTCTTGCCGGCTCCGTTGGGGCCGAGGACGCCGAAGATCTCACCCCGCTCGACCGTCAGGGTGACGTCTTCCAGCACCTTGCGTGTCCGGTAACTCTTCTGCAGGCCGTTGATCTCGATGACTGTCATGTGTCGAGAATCCCCGCTGTGCCGGGCCTCCGTAATCCACCGAACGGTTGATGGGGGTCGGCCGGGTGACTCGGGGTTCCGCCCGCGAGGGCGGCGAATCAGGTCGTTGAACTGGTACGGATCCCCGTAGGGGTATCGAAGGACGTAGATACGGGGTTCCGAAGGATGAATATCGCAAATCCTGCCAATCTCGAACCCTATGGAGCATGAGCGACACAGCAGTACGTGTACGTGAGCTGCGTAAGAAATACGGCGACGTAACCGCCGTAGACGGCATCGACCTGGACATCGCCCGGGGGGAGGTCTTCGCGCTCCTGGGGCCCAACGGCGCGGGCAAGACGACCACTGTCGAGATTCTGGAGGGTCACCGCCGCCGGGACGGCGGTGAGGTCAGCGTGCTCGGTGAGGATCCCGGCCGGGCCGGACGCGTCTGGCGGTCCAAGCTCGGAATCGTGCTGCAGTCGGCCACCGACGCCGCCGAGTTCACCGTCCGCGAGACGGTGCACCATTTCGCGAGCTACTTCCCGCGCCCGCGCGACCCGGACTCGGTGATCGAGCTGGTGGGCCTGTCGGGCAAGGCCGACGCCCACATCCGCAACCTCTCCGGCGGCCAGCGGCGCAGGGTCGACGTGGCCCTGGGCGTCGTGGGCAACCCCGAACTGCTCTTCCTGGACGAGCCGACCACGGGATTCGACCCCGAGGCCCGCCGCCAGTTCTGGAGCCTGATCTCGCTGCTGGCCGACGAGGGCACCACCATCGTGCTGACCACGCACTACCTCGACGAGGCGGAGGCGCTGGCGAGCCGGGTGGGGGTGATCGCGGGAGGCAGGGTCGTCGCGATCGGCGAGCCGGCCACGCTGGCCGGGCGCGCCGAGGCGGACGCCACGGTCAGCTGGTCGACCCCCGCCGGGGAACACCGCGTGAGGACCCCGACGCCCACGAAGGTCGTCGCGGACCTCATCGCGCAGTTCGACGGGGAGATCCCCGAGTTGACCGTCACGCGGCCGACTCTCGAAGACACCTACCTCGGCCTTATCGGAGAACAGTTGTGACAACCACGTTGCCGATGCAACCGGCGCAACCGACCGACATCAGACCGGTGCAGACGGTGCGGATGCCCAGCGCCGGCCGGCTCGCCCTGAAACGCGGCGCGATGGAGCTCAAGGGCTTCTTCCGCACGAAGGGCCAGTTCATCGTCATCTTCTCGCTCCCGGCGATCATGCTGGTGCTGCTGGGCGCCATGTCGGCCAGCAGGCCGGGACTCCCCGGCGTCACGGGAGCCCAGATCCTCACCGCCGGCATGATCGGCGCCGGCATCATGGGCACCTCCTTCCAGAACCTGGGCATCAACATCACGCTGGAGCGCCACGACGGCACGCTCAAGAGGCTGTACGGCATGCCCATGCCGCGCACGGCCTACTTCGGCGGGAAGATCATCCAGGTCCTGGTGTGCATGGTCGCCGAGGTCATCCTCCTGATCACGGTCGGGGTGCTGATGTTCGGCATCCAGCTGCCCGACAACGTCGGTCAGTGGCTCACGTTCACCTGGGTCCTCGTCCTCGGCGGCATGGCCTGCACCTTCCTGGGCATCGCGGTCGGCAGCCTGCCGAAGTCCACGCGCGGGGCCAACGCGATCATCACGCTGCCCTTCCTCATCGTGCAGTTCTGCTCCGGCGTCTACATCCCCTTCTCCGACGTGCCGTGGATCCTGCAGATGTTCGCGTCGATCTTCCCCCTCAAGTGGATGACCCAGGGCATGCGGTCGGTGTTCCTGCCCGAGCAGGCGGTCGCCCTGGAGCCGAGCGGCGCCTGGGAGCTCCCGATGGTGGCCCTGGCACTGGGCATCTGGTGCGTGGTCGGCCTGCTCCTCTGCCTGCGCGCGTTCCGCTGGACCGCGCGCGACAGCCAGTAGTAGGGGTCGATCGGGGGTGCCCCCTGGAAAACAGTTTTCTAATATGTGTTGAAAGTCAATTCCATGGAGGTGCCCGTGACCCCAGCCCCCAGCCCGACACGAGAGGTTCACGCGGATTGCACAATTTCCGACCACGGTCCGTACGATGTCAATGTCTTCCTCCTGGGCGGCCCCGTCGACTTTCCGGAGAAAGCCCGTTCCCGACGGCTGGAAAAGGCGGACGGAAAGGTCAAGATCCAGTACAGGAGCGGCTACGAGCATTTCGAGCGTACCGAGGAGCACTACCACCTCGCGGGCGACTGCCAGGGACTGATCTACCGCTGGACGACCAGGACGAGGATCGCTGAATAATCAGACACCGCAGAGGCCAGATTCCGTGCGCCGCGCCCCTTGAAATCCGGGCGCGGCGCTTTTCTGTGCGGGCGGGGAATCGAAAGTTGTAGACCGGATGCTATTAAGGGTCACCCCGTTGTGGGCGTATAAGGGGCGGCGTAGCTTATTGGTCATGAACCGGTTATTCGGGCCATGGGCAATCGTTCTCACTCTCGTGAGGGGTGTTCGGTATGGGGTTCTTTGAGAGAGAAGCGGCGACGGCCTCCCTGCAGAGGCTTCTCACCGAGACGATCGAGGGGAGGAGCAGGGTCGCGATGGTGACCGGGGTGGTCGCCACCGGGAAGAGCGAGCTGCTGCACTCCTTCGCCGAGCGGGTCTACGACCGCGGGGCGCTCCCGCTCGTGGCGACGGCGTCGCGGGCCGAGAGCGACCTCCCGCTCGGCGTGCTGGGACAGCTCTTCCACAACGCCCCCCTGGGCGAGCGGGTGCGCGAGCGCGCGATGGACCTCCTGCGCGAGGGCGGCGAGAACAGCGGCGAGAACATCGACACCCGGGTCGTCGAGGGGCTCTGCGGGGTGCTGCTCTCCCTGGCGGAACAGCTCCCGCTGGTGATCGTCGTCGACGACGTGCACGACTCCGACCGCCCCTCGCAGATGTGCCTGTCCTACTTCATGCGCCGGGCGAGGTCGTCGCCGGTGATGACGGTGTTCGGGCACGCCGACTACCCGCACCAGGCGGACAGGTTCTTCCCCACCGAGATCATCCGGCAGCCGCACTGCACCGCCATCCGGCTGCACCCGCTCTCGCACGGCGCCGTGCTGAGCATGGTGGGCGAGCGGCTGGGGCAGGAGACGGCCGAGCGGCTGGCGCCGGAGTGGCACGACCTCAGCGGTGGCAACCCGATCCTCGTGAACGGGCTGCTGGAGGACTTCGCGAGGAACGGCACGGGAGCGCCGGCGGAGCGGTACGGCGAGGCCGTGCTGTCCTGCCTGCACCGGGTCGATCCGGCCCTGCTGGACGTGGCCAGGTGGGTGGCGGCGATCGACGACCCCGCGCTCGTCCACCGGCTGGCCCGCTCGGACACGCCCTCGGTCCCCCTGGCGATCCGCTGGCTGGAGACGGCGGGGCTGCTGGCGGACGGCCGCTTCCACCACGAGGCGGGCGAGGAGGCGGTCCTGGCCGACCTCGGGGCCGACAAGCGCCAGTACATGCACCGGCGCGCGGCCGAACTGCTGAACGGCGAGGGCGCCTCCGACCTGGCGATCGCCGAGCACCTGAGCAAGGCCGACGACGCCGAGGCCCCCTGGGCCGTGCCCGTGCTGCGCTCGGCGGCCCGCCGCAGGCTGACCGACGGCGAGGTCGAGTCGGCCGTCGACTATCTCAAGCTCGCCCTGCGCGGACGCCTGGACGACCAGGAACGCACGTCGATCGCGACCATGTTGATGCGCGCCGAGTGGCGCATCGACCCCAAGGCACCGATCAGCCACATGGAGGAGCTCACCGACGCGCTGCACAACGGGAGCCTGCGCGGAAGTGACGCGATCATCCTGGCCAGGGCGCTGCTGTGGCACGGCAGGGCGGACGTCGCCTGCGACGTCCTGGAGCGTACGGCGGAGTTCGGCGACTCCGACCCGCACACGGTCGCGGAGGGCGTGAGCACCAGGATGTGGATGCGCTGCTACGCGCCGCCCCTCCTGGCCCACATGAGCAGCTGGGCGGGCAAGAAGATCAGCGAGGCGGTGCTGCCGTTCCAGGTGAGCCGGCGCCTGGAGTCGATCAACGCGCTGGCCGGCGCGCTCACCGGCGGCCCCCACGACCAGATCGTGAGCACGGCCGAGCGGATCCTGCGCGGCTCCAACCTGGACGAGATGTCCATGGACACCGTGGAGAGCGCGCTGCTCGCCCTGGTGTACTCCGGGCGCTCCAACCGGGCGGCGCCGCGGTGCGACGCGCTGATCGCGGAGCTGCGTTCCGGGGGCTCGCCCGCCCGCCGGGCGCGCCTCACCGCGATCCGGGCCGAGCTCTCGCTGCGCCAGGGAGAGCTGGAGGAGGCCGCGTCGTACGCCCGCCAGGCCCTGGAGATCATCCCGCCGAGCAGCTGGGGCGTGGCCGTGGGCGGGCCGGTGGCCACCCTCATGCTCGCCGCCACCGCGATGGGACGCTACGACGAGGCGCTCGCGCAGCTCAACCAGGCGTTCCCCGAGGCGATGCTGCAGACCAGGTGCGGCGTGCGGTTCCTGCAGGCCCGCGGCCGCTACCAGCTCGCCGTGGACAACCCGGTGGCGGCGCTGCGCGACTTCCGGCTCTGCGGGGAACTGCTGACCTCCTGGAAGATGGACACCCCGGGGTTCGTCGCCTGGCGTACGGACGTGGCCGAGGCGCTCATCGCCCTGGGCAGGCACGAGGAGGCCCGCGAGCTGGTCGAGGAGCAGCTGGGCCGGTCGGGCGCCGGCTCGGAGCGCACCGACGGCGTGGCGCTGCGGGTGCTGGCCGCCACCAGCGAGGTGCGGCACCGGCCGATGTTCCTGCGCCAGGCCTCCGAGCACCTGCAGACCTGCGGGGACCGCTACGAGCTGGCCAGGTCGCTGATCGACCTCACCGAGGCCTACCACGGCGTGGGCGAGTTCCGCAGGGCGGGCATCATCGCCAGCCGCGCGCGGGCCCTGGCCCAGGAGTGCGGCGCCCGCCCGCTGAGCCAGGCGCTCGCCGACGAGTGCGGCCCCGACGACGGGGACGGCGAGGCGGGCAGGGTGGTGGCCATCCTCAGCGACGCCGAGCGCAGGGTGGCCGGCCTTGCCACGGTCGGCTACTCCAACCGCGAGATCGCCGCCAAGCTGTTCATCACGGTGAGCACCGTCGAGCAGCACCTGACCCGCGTGTACCGCAAGCTGAACATCAGCCAGCGCTCGGACCTGCCGCCGGACCTGACGGCCCAGCCCGGCCGCGTCCCAGGCCTCGCGCGCGAGGCGCGACACCAGCCCGGGCCGGCCACCGGCCGCTGAAGGCGTGACCGGCCGCTCGCCCGAGCGGCCAGTCACGCATGTCCGCGGCGGGTTCACGCGGTCGTGGCACGTGTCGGACGAGCGGCCAGTCACGCATGTCCGCGGCGGGTTCACGCGGTCGTGGCACGTGTCGGACGAGCGGCCAGTCACGCATGTCCGCGGCGGGTTCACGCG
>NZ_JBIAQI010000017.1:0-11796 GCF_042888905.1 Streptosporangium sp. NPDC002721 | reverse complement strand
ACGGGTCGTGGCACGTGTCGGACGAGCGGCCAGTCACGCATGGTCCACGGCAGCTTCACGCGGTCGTGGCACGTGTCAGACGAACGGCCAGTCGCGCATGGTCCGCGGCGGCTTCACGCGGTCGTGGCACGTGTCAGACGAACGGCCAGTCGCGCACGATCTGCGGCAGGATCACGCAGCCGTGCAGCACGTACTGCGTGACCATGAAGACGGCGTAGGGCCGCCGACGGCGGGGTCCGGGCGGGATCGGGGCGCGGCAGAGCAGGGCGATGGCGAGCCCGCCCAGGCACATGGCCACCGCCGGCGGGTACAGCGACGGATCCCCCAGCAGCAGCACGCCCCCGGTGACGACGGCGGGCAGGGCGAGCGAGACGCCGATGATGGCCGGCCGCAGCGCGCGTTCGCCGCGCACGGCGGCGAATGTCACGCGGCCGGCCGCCGCGTCGCCCTCCATGTCGGGCAGGTCCTTGGTCGTCGTGCCCACGAGGCCGGTCCACAGCGAGGCGGCCAGGACGAAGACCACCAGCTGCGTCCCGCTGCCGAGGTCCCCCGTGTAGGCGTGGGCGCCGGCGTAGTAGGTCAGGATGCTGGCCGTCAGCCCGATCGCGATCGTCCCGCTGGTCCTGCGCTTGAGGTGGAAGGGCGGACCGGAGTAGAGGTAGCCGAGGGCCAGCATGAAGACGACCGTCCCCGCGTTCACCGGCCCCAGCGCCAGGCCGAGCGCGACCGCGGAGACCGCGGACCCGGCCGCGACCGCGGTGGCGAAGGACAGCGGCAGCTCCCCCCTCGCTATGGGCCGGCGCGAGCCGTTGAGCCGGTCCTCGCGCACGTCCGTGACGCCGTTGTAGAGGTAGACGGCGAAGACGGCCAGTATCCAGGCCAGCGCGCTCCACGCGGTCCTGGCCAGGTCGCCCGCACCGGCGACGGCGGAACTCAGCGACACCCCGGTGAGGAAGCGCAGCAGGAAGTTGAACTGTACGGAGGGTCGGGCCTCGACCAGGCACAGCACGACGTGCCGGAGAGGGGGAAACCCGGTGGGGGAACTGATGCTCGTTGTCATCACTGTCGGCCCTTCCGCCAAACCGAAGATCGATGAGTGATCGTTTCCAGCCGTGTCCCCGTTCGGCACGCGTCCGTGGGAAGCGCTTGCCCGCAGGGGCTTGTCGCAGATCGTCGCCAGGTTCCGGCCAAGTGTCACACACGACATCCCCACTCAGACATCGGATGTATCACTTCGGGACGATCAGTCAGGCGCACCGGCTCGAACTTTCGATACCCGAGGCGATCCTTCCGGTGCGGAAGGGAATTCTCCTGACCACCCGTCTTGACCGGGGAATTCGATGGCTATTTGGTAATGGTGAACATCCGAGGCAGTCGGATAATCTCAGTGAAGGAGATTGGGGAATGGGCGCGAACCGGCCTGTAGAGCGTTATTCCAATTTTACTCCCCTCGTTCTTCCCGACCGGACGTGGCCCGACGGGCGGATCAATTCCTCGCCGCGCTGGCTGTCCACCGACCTCCGAGACGGTAACCAGTCGCTCGCCAACCCGATGTCCCCGGCGAGGAAACTCCGGATGTTCGAACTTCTGGTCGACATCGGCTACAAGGAGATCGAGATCGGTTTCCCGGTCGCCAGCCAGGACGACCACGACTTCGTCCGCCTCCTCATCGAGGAGGACCGGATCCCGGACGACGTCTGGATATCGGCTCTGGTCCCGGCGCGCGACGAGCTGATCGAGCGCACCATCCGCTCGCTGTCGGGAGCGCCCAGGGCCACACTGCACCTCTACAACGCGACGGCCCCGCTGTTCCGGCGCGTGGTGTTCGGAATGGACCGGGAGCAGTGCAGGGACCTGGCCGTCCGGGGCACGGAGCTGGTGAAGAAATATGCCGAAAAAGAGCTTCGTGGTGGCAATTTCCGTTTCCAGTACTCCCCCGAGTTGTTCAACGAGACCGAGGCCGACTTCTCCCTGGAGGTCTGCGAAGCCGTGATGGACGTGTGGGAGCCCGCCTCCGACCGGCCGATAATCCTGAACTTCCCCACGACCGTGGAGCGTTCGCTGCCCTCGGTCTTCGCCGACCAGATCGAGTGGCTCGACCGGAACCTGTCGCGCCGGGAGCACGTCTGCCTGTCCATCCACCCGCACAACGACCGGGGGACCGGGGTCGCCTCGGCCGAGCTCGCCATCCTGGCCGGTGCCCAGCGCATCGAGGGCTGCCTGTTCGGCAACGGCGAGCGCGCCGGCAACGTCTGCCTCGTGACGTTGGGGATGAACATGTTCAGCCACGGTGTCGACCCCGGTATCGACTTCTCCGACATCGACAGGATCCGCGACACCGTCGAGTGGTGCAACGAGATCCCCGTGCACCCCAGGCACCCCTACGGGGGCGAGCTCGTCTACACCTCCTTCTCCGGCTCCCACCAGGACGCGATCAAGAAGGGCTTCGACGACCTGGAGCGCGGCGCGGCCGAGGCCGGCGTGAGCATCGACGAGCGGCCGTGGCGGATGCCGTACCTGCCGGTCGACCCCAAGGACGTGGGCCGCACCTACGAGGCGATCGTGCGGATCACCACCCAGTCGGGCAAGGGCGGCATCGCCTACGTCATGAGCGCCTGGTACGGCATGCGGCTGCCGAAGGAACTCCAGAGGGACTTCGCGACGGCGGTCCAGTCGAACGCGGAACTGCTCGGCAGCGAGCTCTCGCCCGAGCGGGTCTGGGAGCTTTTCGAGAGGGAGTACGTCTCCTCCGACGGCACGGTCGGCGAGCCGTACACCGCCGGCGGGCGGGTCGCCGCGACACTCCATCTCGACGGCGCGGGGGAGCACGACGCCAGGACCATCGGCGCCAAGCTCGCCCCCTGGGGCATCGACGTACGCACCGTGCATCGCACGGCCGGAGCGGACCCGGCGGCCGGGGACGCGCTCGCGGGGACCGCGGTCTACGCCGAGTGCAGGATCGGGGAGGCGACGGTCTGGGGTGTCGGCGTCGACTCCTCCGCCGTGGGCGCGGCCCTGTCGGCGGTCGGGGTCGCCCTCAGGCGGGGCGGCAAGCAGGCGGCCACCGTCGCCGTGCCGCACGTCTGACGCCGGTGCGACACACGTCTGATCAGGGACTGCGCGCTCGTGGCGTCGGCCGCGAGTGCGCGGTTCGCTGTTCGCGGCATTGCGCCCGGCCTCACATTCGCCACCGGAGAGTTGCTGCCAATATAAAAATACTGACTATTTGTGAGATATTCAGTAAAGGCTCTCGGGATAATTGAGTTAGGCTCGGGTTCGGCCGCTTGACTGACCAGTTCACCGAGTGTCGGTTGCCTACTTGCCATCCATGAACCATGATGTGAACATCTGGGGAAAACCTGGAAACACAGGGGGCAGCAGGGAAGCAGGGGGCAGGATGGCGGAAGACGAAGATGGAGTAGCCTACACGCAGAGTCCCTCAGCTGCTCTTATCGAAGAGTGCCGAGCGGATATCCTCGCCAAGTACGAACAGGACCTGGAAGTCGTCGGCAGCGTCCTTGTCCAGGATGAGCAGGCGAAAGCCCAGGTCATGGCGAATGCCAATCAGATCCTGACCGATATCGCCGCCGCGCTCGACAACGGCCTTCCGCACTCCGACGAGTCGTTCCGCTTCCTGTCCTGGGATATCGGCCTGACCAGAGCGGCCACCGGTGTCCATCCCAAAGAGTCCCTGCTGGCCGCCTCGGTCTTCTTCCGCGCGGCTTTCACCATTCTGAGCAAGTGGATCCAGGACGACTCCGAGACTGACCGCCTGCTCAGGAACGTGGTCACCACGCTGGAGCAGTCCGTCTCGCTGCGCATCAGGGAAGCCGCGACCAGTTACGCCGGATTCCTGCTCAGCAAGGTGCACGAGGCACACGTGGCCGAGCGCGGGCGCATCGCCAGAGAATTGCACGACCGCATCGGGCAGAGCCTCAGCGTCGCCCACCGGCAGGCCGAACTCTGCGTCATGTACCGCACCAGCGACCCCGCCCAGGCGGTCGTCAAGATGGAGCGGGTGCAGGAGGCGATCCAGGAGGCCATGTGGCGACTGCGCCAGCTGACCTCCGACCTACACCCGCGCGAACCGATCCAGAGCCTGGAGAAGGCGCTGCTCGCGCACCTCGAGGCGATCGGCGTCGAGGACATGACGGCGGAGCTGGTGGTCAACGGTGACGAGGTCTGGGCGACACCGGCCATCAGCGAGGAGTGCCTGCTGATCCTGAGTGAGGCGATACGCAACG
This sequence comes from Streptosporangium sp. NPDC002721, assembly GCF_042888905.1. Classification (NCBI taxonomy): domain Bacteria; kingdom Bacillati; phylum Actinomycetota; class Actinomycetes; order Streptosporangiales; family Streptosporangiaceae; genus Streptosporangium; species Streptosporangium sp. NPDC002721. The sequence continues at coordinate 7,552 of NZ_JBIAQI010000017.1, read as the reverse complement.
CGCTCAGGCACGGGCAGCCGTCGGCCATCTACATCAGGGTCGACATCGCGCCGCACGAGCTGCGGGCGTCGGTGATCGACGACGGCTGCGGCTTCGACGTCAACACTCCTCCCGCGCACCACAGCCTCGGGCTGGCCTCCATCCAGGAGCGCGCCGCCCTGCTCGGCGGCCTGGTCACCATAAGCACCGAAGTGGGGCGGGGCACCCGAATCGATCTCGCCGTGCCATTACCGGGGTCCTTCGATGATCAAGAGTGATCACCCCATCCGGATAGCGATAGTCGACGACCACGCCCTGTTCCGCGAGGGGGTGCGAGAGATCCTGGAGGCGCAGGAGGACCTGGTGGTCGTCGGCGAGGCCGGCACCTCCTTCACCGCCCTGGAGCTGGTCTCGCAGAAGCGTCCCGACGTGCTCCTGCTCGACGTCGAGATCCCCGGCGACGCGGTCACGCACACCGTCTCCCGGGCACGTGTCATCTCGCCCGCCACCCAGATCATCATCCTGAGCATGTACGACGGGCCGCATCTCCTGCGGCAGCTGCTGTCCGCCGGCATCCGGGGCTACCTGCTCAAGACCGTGCACCGCTACGAGCTCGTCGCGGCGATCAGGAGCGTGCACTACGAGCCCGATCGCCTCATCCTGGTCGTCTCCCCGGAGAGCCTCGCCCAGATGGAGACCGCGCGCACCGAGGTCCTGACGACCAAGGAGCGGGAAGTGCTCGAACTGGTCGCCCAGGCGTTCAGCAACAGGCAGATAGCCTCCCGGCTCAACACCACGGAAGCCACGGTCAAGCGCCACCTGCGCAACATATTCGTGAAACTCGGGGCGGCCTCACGCATAGACGCCGTCAATCGCGCGATTGACGCCTCGCTGATCACGCCGACCCGATGACCCCGTCCGCCCCCTGATCAAGTTCTGAGCGACCCCAGAAGGGCGTCGTGACGATTCTTTTGCGTTCAACGCCTCCCTACAGTGAAATTGTGAACGCCGAAGCTTTGATCGCGAACATTCTGCCCCCGTGGGCAATGGCTGCCGACACCTTCGAGGACCACGCCGACGCGATGCTCTTCCCCGCGGAGGCAGAGGTGATCAGCAGGTCCGTGGAGCAGAAGCGCGCCGAGTTCGCGACGGCACGGATGTGCGCCAGAAAGGCCATGGGCGCGCTCGGCCTGCCCCCGCAGCAGGTGCTGCCCGGTGTGCGCGGCGAGCCCCAGTGGCCCAAGGGCGTGGTCGGCAGCATCACCCACTGCACGGGTTACCGCGCGGCCGTGGTCGGCGCGAGCAGCGAGGGGATCACGATCGGCATCGACGCGGAACCCGACAAGGGCATCGCCAGCGGGGTGCTGGAGGCCATCTCCAAGCCCGAGGAGCGCGACGCCATCCGGACCCTGTTCCGCGAGCACCCGGGCCCCTCCTGGGACCGCCTGCTCTTCAGCGCCAAGGAGTCCGTCTACAAGGCGTGGTTCCCGCTGACCAAACGCTGGCTGGACTTCGAGAGCGCGACGGTGACGTTCGACCCGCTGCGCGGCACGTTCTTCGCCCGCCTGCTGGTGACCGGGCCAAGCCTGTTCGGCCGCCCGCTGACCGGGTTCCGCGGCCGCTGGATGGCCCGCGAGGGGCTGATCCTCACCGCCATCGCCATCTCGGCGCGCTCCGACCGGGTGCAGTACAGGGACCGGGCGCTGTACGGGGACCGCGTGCCGTACGGCAGAGACCGTGTGCGGCACAGGGTCTGAACGCGGCACGAAGCCCGAGCGCGGTACAGAGCCCGAGCGCGGTACAGAGCCCGAGCGCGGTACAGAGCCCGAGCGCGGCACGAAGCTCAACCACACCCGGTCACCACGTTCACGGAGGAACGCGTGATGAGGAAGGTCCTGATCGCCAATCGCGGTGAGATCGCCGTACGGGTGGCGCGTGCCTGCAGGGACGCCGGGCTGTGCGGCGTGGCGGTCTACTCCGAACAGGATCTGGACGCGCTGCACGTCAGGATGGCGGACGAGGCGTACGCGCTGACCGGCCGGTCGCCGGCGGAGACGTACCTGAACATCGCCAAGCTGCTGCGGGTCGCCGCGAGCTCCGGTGCCGACGCGGTGCATCCCGGCTACGGCTTCCTGGCCGAGAACGCCGACTTCGCCCGCGCCGTCATCGACGCGGGGCTCACCTGGATCGGGCCGCCCCCCGAGGCGATCGCGGCGCTGGGCGACAAGGTCCAGGCCAGGCACATCGCGGCCAGGGTGGGCGCGCCACTCGTGGCGGGCACCAGGGAGCCCGTACAGGGCGCGGCGGAGGTCGTCGCCTTCGCGCGAGAGCACGGGCTGCCCATCGCGATCAAGGCCGCGTACGGCGGCGGCGGCCGCGGGCTGAAGGTCGCCAGGACGCTCGACGAGATCCCGGACCTGTACGACAGCGCCGTCCGGGAGGCGACGACGGCGTTCGGGCGGGGCGAGTGCTTCGTCGAGCGCTATCTCGACCGGCCCCGGCACGTGGAGACCCAGTGCCTGGCCGACAGGTACGGCACCGTGGTCGTGGTGTCCACCCGCGACTGCTCGCTGCAGCGCCGCCACCAGAAGCTGGTGGAGGAGGCGCCCGCGCCGTTCCTCGGCGCCGAGCAGATGGAGATCCTCTACACCAGCTCCAAGGCCATCCTGAAGGAGGCGGGTTACGTCGGGGCGGGCACCTGCGAGTTCCTGGTCGGCCAGGACGGCACGATCTCCTTCCTGGAGGTCAACACCCGCCTTCAGGTCGAGCACCCGGTCTCCGAGGAGGTGACGGGCATCGACCTGGTACGGGAGATGTTCCGCGTCGCCGACGGGGAGCCGCTGGGCTACACCGACCCGGTGGTGCGCGGCCACTCGATCGAGTTCCGGATCAACGCCGAGGACGCCGGCCGCGGCTTCCTGCCCGCCCCCGGCACGATCACGAGCATGAACGCCCCCTCGGGGCCCGGAGTGCGCCTCGACGCGGGCTACGAGGCGGGCATGACCGTCCCGCAGACCTTCGACTCGCTCGTGGCCAAGCTCATCGTGACCGGGCAGAGCCGCGCGATGGCCCTGGAAAGGTCGCGGCGGGCGCTGGCGGAGCTGGAGATCGAGGGGATGCCGACCGTGCTGCCCTTCCACCGCGCGATCGTGGCGGACCCGGCGTTCACCTCGGAACCCTTCACCGTCCACACCCGCTGGATCGAGACCGAGTTCGACAACACCATCCCGCCCCACCCGGGAACCGGCGACGTCGAGGTGCCGCAGCCGCGCGAGAAGGTGCTCATCGAGGTCGGCGGCAGGCGGCTGGAGGTGGTGATGCCCGCGGGCTTCGGCTCCGCCGCACCGGCTCCGGCGCCCAAGCCGCCGCGCCGCGGCGGCGGCATGGCCAAGCAGGCCCCCGTGGGGGGAGACGCGCTGGTCAGCTCGATGCAGGCCACCATCGCGATGGTCGCCAGGATCGACGGGGACCTGGTCGACACCGGCGACCTCGTGGTGGTCATCGAGGCCATGAAGATGGAGCAGCCCGTCACCGCCCACAAACCAGGCATGATCACCAACCTCGGCGTCACCCCGGGCCAGACCATCGCCGCCGGCGCCGTCATCTGCGAGATCATCGACATGTGAGCCGGTCCCCGGATCGAGGACCCGCCCGCGGAACAGAGGAGCGGACCCGGGGGCGGCCCGCGAAACAAAGGAGCAGCCCCGAGAGGGGCCCGCGAAACAGAGAGCAGGCAGTACCGAGAAGCGGCCCGCGAAACGGGGGCCCGAGATCGCATGAAATGGGCCGGATCATGTCCGGCCCGTTTCATCGGCGGGATGTCCACCCCGCGACGCGAGCCGGAGACGTATTCGGGATCGGTGTCAGACGGTCCTGAGCCTCTGTTGTGGCGCAGGAATGACCGGTGTACGGACCCGGCGCCGAATCTATGACACGTCCTTTACTCATTCCCGGCGCGGACTGCCTTCCCGGCCCCTTCACCGCCACCCGGTGCCCCCTGGAGTCCGGTGAGTACGCCACCGGACCACAGCCCGAGCGGTCGGCACCGAGGCCGTACCTGCACCGGGATTCGAACCTGGGACCTCCGCGTTATGAGTGCGGCGCTCTCACCGACTGAGCTATGCAGGCGTGCAGGAGGACGGAGTCGAACCGCCACAGCCGAAGCGTCCGGGTTACAACCGAGTGAGCTCACCACGTGCTCAGCCCCTGCGCGTTGAGATGAGACTACCGAGCGAGCCCCGGCGGTCTCATCTCGTTTTCCCGCGCATCGGGCATGCTTCCGGCCGGACCGCGCGACGCGGTGACGGCACGGAGGGAGCGATGTCGAGCGGTCGTCAGCAGAACTTGTCGCGGGCGCGCTCGAATCCCATGTCGAACCCGCGCTGGTAGTGCCCGAAACCGCGAGCGGCGCTGCTCCGGCTCTTCCCGCAGGAGCTCCCGGTGCTGAACCCGTCGCTGTATCCTCTCCGGCAGTCGCGGATCTTGTTGCACGGCTTGGCCTGGAGCGTGTCCGTCGTTGCCGCGCGGTGGGCGGCATCGGTCACCGCCACCTTCTTGAGGGCCGTGGCGGCCGAGGCCGCGCCGGCCACGTGCATCGTGCCGATCATCGCGACACCGGCGGCGGCGACCGTGATCGCCTGACGAATTCTGATGGACATGGCGGTCATCTCCTTCGCTGGCCGTGCGGTCCGTCGCACCGGCAGGAGCCGGGGCGACGGGGCCGCCACTTTCTCAGCAGGGGAGGGATACCCGACATTAGCTATCAAAAGCACTGAAACTACATTGAATATCGCAAACCGGGATAAATGGGTTGAAGGTTGATTGGTGCGACACTCCACCCGCGCCCGGCGCCCGGGGCCGGAGGTTCCCGAGGTCGTGGACGCCCACCCGCTGACGGACGCCCTAACGGACGCCGCCGGGGGAGATCAGGCCGGTCTCGTAGGCGACCACCACGGCCTGGGCACGGTCGCGCAGGCCGAGCTTGGACAGGATGCGCGCGACGTGGGTCTTCACCGTGGCCACGCTGAGGGTCAGCCGGTCGGCGAGTTCGGCGTTGCTCAGTCCGGCGGCGAGCAGGCGCAGCACGTCCAGTTCCCGGGGCGTCAGCTGGGACAGGTCACGGTGGAGGGCGGGCCTCACGTCGTCGCGGCGGGCGAAACGTTCGACCAGGCGGCGGGTGATGGTGGGCGCGAGCAGGGCGTCGCCCGAGCGCACCAGGCGTACCGCGGCCACCAGGTGTTCGGGGGTGACGTCCTTGAGCAGGAACCCGCTCGCCCCCGCGGCGAGGGCGGCGTACACGTAGTGGTCGAGGTCGTAGGTGGTCAGGATCAGCACGCGGGTGTCCTCGGCGCCGCCCGCGCAGATCCGCCGGGTGGCTTCGAGGCCGTCCATCCGCGGCATCCGGATGTCCATGAGCACGACGTCGGGCCTGGTACGGCGGACCGCGGCGACGGCCTCCTCCCCGTTGGCGGCCTCGGCCGCCACCTCGATCCCGTCGGCGGCGAGGATCATGCGGAATCCCGTGCGTACCAGTGCCTGGTCGTCGGCGATGACGGCGCGCAGGGGCTCGGTCATGTCGTCCTCCACGGTACGCGGGCCTTGATCCGGAATCCGCCCTCGGCCGTCCGTCCGGCGTCCAGGGTCCCGCCGTAGACGGCGAGCCGCTCGCGCAGCCCGATCAGCCCCCTGCCGTTCCCGGCCCGCGGCCCGGCGCTCCGTGCCCCGCCGGTGTCGGTCACCTCGATCTCCAGCCGGTCGCCGTCATGGCCGATCGTCACGGACGCGGCGGCCCCGGCCGCGTGCTTGATCGTGTTGGTGAGGGCCTCCTGCACGACGCGGTAGGCGGCGAGGTCGACCCCGGGAGGCAGCGGTCCGGGCGGAGACACCTCGACGCTCACCGGCACCCCGGCGGCGCGGACCCGTTCCACCAGGGCGTCGAGCCGGTCGAGTCCCGGCTGGGGTTCGAGCCCGTCGGAGGGACCGTCGAGACGCTCGCCGCCCGGACCGGCGAGCAGACCCATGACGTTGCGCAGTTCGGCCATGGCGGCCCGGCCGCCGGACTCGATCGCGAGCAAGGCCTGCTTCGACTGCTCCGGCTCCACGTCCATGATCTTGCGGGCCGCGCCGGCCTGGATCACCATCACGCTGACATTGTGGGTCACCACATCGTGGAGTTCGGCGGCGATCCGGGAGCGCTCCTCCGCGACGGCCCTGCGCATGGCGTTCGCCTGTTCCTGCCGCAGCTCGGCGAGCCGATGCCGGCTGGCTCCCAGCTGCTGCCGCCAGAAACGGACGAAGCTCCCGAAGACGCCGACGCTCAACAGGACGACGAACGGCCCCGTCCAGTTCGGCAGCGCGGGCGTGACGTCCCCGAACCCGGCGCCGGCGAGTCCGGCCGCGAGCACGAGACCCCCCATCGCCAGGAACCGGTTACGGCCGTGGACGACGGCGCCGTACGCGGCCACGGCGCAGGCCAGCACGGTGATCCAGGTGGCGTCGGTGTGTGTGGCCCGCGCCGCCAGCAGCACCACCCAGAAGGCGATGAGCGGGTACCGCCGCCGCACCGCCAGCGGCAACGTCGTCAGCGCCACGAGGAACGCGGGCGGGGCCTGGGACGGCCGGACGGGCGAATGGTCCAAGGAGGGCCGCGAGCTGTCGGACAGGACGGCGGGAAGCGGTGGAGGGGCGGGCGAGGCATCGGGAGCCGCCGGGAGATCCGGGAGGTCGGATAGGTCCGGGAGATCGGGGAGGTCAGGAAGATCCGACAGGGGCGAGGCGGCAGGCGGGAACCGCAGGTACTCGATCACTTCGGGCCGGCCCGAGACCGGGCCGTTCACCGGATACACCACCGACACGGTCACCGCGACGACCGTCAGGACGATCGCGACCACCGCGTCGGCGGCTAGCGCTCCACGGGACGGCCTAGGAGGACCGTCGCCACCGGGCCCCGGCGTGTCCCGGACACCGCGCCGGTCCGGGTGGTCCTCGTACGGCCGGCTGTTCAGGTCGAGCACATGCCGCCACCACCGTGGTCGTTCACTGGTCTCCACCGGCACATTGTCACGCCTGCCGCCCCTTCCCACATCGGCCGTCGTGACGGGTCTCGTCGCCTCGGGAAGTACATCGCGGGGATGACCCGGCGACCCTTCGTCCTCGGGAGGTACGCGATCTCGGCACGACGGCCGACGCGCACCGGCGAGGACGGCACCTAATTTCGTTCCCGCCATCACACCGCTCCGAAGCCGCGACCGCTACGGCCACCGCGACCGCGACCGAGGCCGAGGCCGTGACCATGGCTTTGGCCCCGGCCTCGGCACCGACAAGCACCGACAAGCACCGACGAAGCAACGACAAGCACCGACAAGCACCGACGAAGCACCGACGAAGTATCGAGGCGCTGTTCATGACCACCTTTCGGACCACCTCCCAGGAGGACATAGCGTGACCGCTGTCCTGGAAGCCCAGGCACTGGGCAGGAAGTACGGCAAGCGCTGGGCGCTGCGTGAGTGCACCATCGACATCCCGGCGGGCCACGTCGTCGGGTTGGTGGGTCCCAACGGAGCCGGCAAGACGA